>NZ_JAXDEO010000005.1:0-164350 GCF_035064975.1 Pseudomonas sp. YuFO20 | reverse complement strand
ACCGTGGCGGACACCTACGCCCATAGTGTTCGGCAAGAACGCATCGATCAGGCCGAGGCCGATGCCCGTATCGCCCGGGTCACGGCAGCGGCCAATTATGCGGCCATCCGTGACGTCGACCTGGTGATCGAAGCCGTTTACGAAAACCTCGAGCTCAAGCAGTCAATCTTCCGCGAACTGGATGGCCTGCTCAAACCTGAAGCCATTCTGGCGAGCAATACTTCAGCACTGGACATTGATGCCATCGCTGCCGTTACACGCCGTCCGCAACAAGTTCTGGGCCTGCACTTTTTCAGTCCGGCGCACATCATGAAGCTGCTGGAAATTGTCCGTGGTACCCAGACTGCACCAGCGGTGCTTGAGGCCGCACTGGCGTTGGGCAAGCGCATGGGCAAGGTCAGCGTGGTGTCGGGCAATTGCGACGGCTTCATCGGCAATCGCATGCTCAATACCTACGTGCTGGAGGCGCGCAAAATGCTGCTGGAGGGTGCTTACCCTTACCAGGTGGATGCGGCGCTGCAAGGTTTCGGTTTCGCCATGGGGCCATTCCGCATGTTCGACGTGGTTGGCGTCGATTTGCAATGGCGTGCCCGGCAACTGTCCGGCGTTGGGCAGGATGCGCCAGAGGTGCAGGTGGATAACCGTCTGTGTGAATTGGGCCGTTTTGGCCAGAAGAGCGGCGATGGCTTCTACCACTATGAACCGGGTAGTCGTCAGGCTGAGCACGACCCGCAGGTCGATGTGCTGGTACTGGAAGTCAGCGAAGGGCTGGGGTTCCATCGTCGCGAGATAAGCCAGGAAGAAATCCTGGAGCGCTGCCTGCTGGCGCTGGTCAATGAGGGCGCGAAGATTCTTCAGGAAGGCATCGCCGGATCGGCCCATGACATCGATCTGGTTTATCTCAACGGATACGGGTTCCCGGCGGACAAGGGTGGGCCGATGGCCTGGGCAGATCAGCAGGGGTTGGCGGATATTCATCAGCGGCTGTTGGCACTGGAGACCCGCCAGGGCGATCACTGGAGCCCGGCGCGGTTGATTGGTGAGTTGGCGGCGGCGCGGAAAGGGTTTGCCGACAAGTAATTGATGTGGAGCCTGTTCCGGCGCCTTCGCGAGCAAGCCCGCTCCCACAGTTGAAGGCGTTCCACTGTGGGAGCGGGCTTGCTCGCGAAGAACGATAACGCGGTTTTTCGCCTTAAATTGGTCATCCAACCCCAGGAATCAACGCTGATGCCCCAACGCTCCGACTACCCGCACTTGCAACCCATCACCACCCGTTGGCACGATAACGATGCCTACGGTCACGTCAACAACGTCACCTACTACAGCTACTTCGACACGGCGGTGAACACCTACCTTATCGAAGTCGGTGGGCTGGACATCCACGATGGCGAGGTGGTGGGTTTCGTGGTGAGTTCGGCCTGTGATTACTTTGCTTCCATCGCCTTCCCGGATCGGATCGAGATCGGCTTGCGGGTCGGCAAGTTGGGCAGCAGCTCGGTGCAGTACGAATTGGCGGTGTTCAAGCAAGGGGAAGACGAGGCCTGTGCGGCGGGGCGCTTCGTGCATGTGTTCGTCGACCGGGCATCGAATCAGCCGGTGGCTATTCCGCTCGCATTGCGCAGTGCGATGGAGCGCCTGGTAGTTTAAAACGGGCAAAAAAAATCGCAGCCCTTGGGCTGCGATTTTATCTATCAGTGAACCGCCTGGTATTCCGGGATCAGTCACGATGGCGATAGTACTTGTGATGCTTGCGGTGGCCATACGCATGACCGCGACCTGGGTGGCCGTCACGGTAGTAACGACGATCATCATGACCGCGATATCGACGACCGTCATGATCATCGTCATCATCATCGGCTTTGTTGCCCATATAGTTACCCAGCGCGCCACCGGCACCGCCGCCTGCTGCGGAGCCGATCAGGCTGCCGGTGGTGCCGCCAACGCTGCGGCCAACCACGTTACCGCCTGCTGCGCCCAACGCACCGCCAATGGCGGCTTCGCCACGGCTGCGTTTGTCTGCGCCGACTGCGCTACCACCCGCGCCGCCCAGGGCCGCGCCGATGGTGGAACCTGTATTGCCGCCCAGCGATTGGCCGACGACCGAGCCCAAAACCCCGCCCAATGCGCCGCCCACACCTGCTTCGGTGGTGCCGCCAGCAGAGGCCATGCCACTGACCAGGCCAAGGGACAACAAGAGAATCGAGGAGAACTTCATGGAGGAACCTCAAGGGGATGACGACGCGATCCTGAGGCTGTGTCATGGGCGTGACAATCGAAATCCGACGAGTAACACGACTTGAGCACATTTCTATAAGTTGCTGTTTTTTGGGCGGAACTTAATGGTTTTTCGCCGGTCTTTAGTTACTTCGGATAGGCCGTTTTTGTGAAAAAACGGCCTTTTTTGTGGGCGTTTGGAAACTGTTTCATCCGGATTATTCGTTGGATGATCCACCGCTTTCGCGAGCAAGCCCGCTCCCACATTGAATACCAGGCGTACATAAAATCCGTGTTCGCTGAAGATCAAATGTGGGAGCGGGCTTGCTCGCGAAGACGCCAGTCCAGGCGCCGAATCAGGCCGACCTGGCCATGATCAACCCAGTCTCACTCGCCGCTTCCAACCGGATCGCCACGAACTTCGACGTTGGTGTATGGCTGCCATCCCCGGTGCTCTCCAGCGGCACCAGCGGATTCACTTCCGGATAGTACGCCGCCGCTTGTCCTGCAGGAATATCAAATGCCAGCAGCGTGAAGCCCTTCACCCGTCGTACAACGCCATCATCCCAGATCGACACGATGTCCGCCTTCTGCCCCGGCTTGAAGCCCAGGCGAATGATGTCAGCTTCGTTGACGAACAGCACATCACGTTGGCCTTTAACCCCGCGGTAACGGTCATTGAGACCATAGATCGTGGTGTTGTACTGATCGTGGGAGCGCATCGATTGCATGATCAGGTCCGGCAACACACCGGTGGCTCGGGTACGTTCGTGAACCAGATCCCTGGGTAGCGCGTTCGGGCGGAAGTTGGCCCGGCCGGATGCGGTATTCCACTTGCGCGCGCCGGCGCTGTTGCCCAGGTAGAAGCCGCCTGGGTGCTTGACCCTTTCGTTGAAATCCTTGAAGCCTGGGATGGTATCGGCAATCAAGTCGCGGATGCGCCTGTAGTCGGCCACCAGCCAGTTCCAGTCGACCGGATGGCTGCCCAAGGTCGCGGCGGCGATGCCGGCCAGGATCGCCGGTTCCGAGCGCATCTGGTTCGACAGTGGCTGCAACTGTCCGTTGGAGGCGTGGACCATGCTGAACGAATCTTCGACAGTCACCGCTTGCGCGCCTTCAGTCTGGATGTCGATGTCGGTACGGCCCAGGCACGGCAGGATCAGGGCGTCTTTGCCGTGAGTCAGATGGCTGCGGTTAAGCTTGGTGCTGATCTGCACGGTCAGGTCGCAGTTGCGCAGGGCCTGGAAGGTGCGCGGGCTGTCCGGGGTGGCTTGAGCGAAGTTGCCACCCAGGCCGATGAAGACTTTGGCCCGGCCTTCGGCCATGGCATGAATCGCCTCGACCACGTTGTGGCCGTTTTCCCGCGGAACCTTGATCTGGAAGCGACGCTCCAGGGCATCAAGGAACGCCACGGGTGGCCGTTCGTTGATGCCCATGGTCCGGTCGCCCTGCACGTTGCTGTGGCCACGCACCGGGCACAGGCCGGCGCCTGGCCGTCCGATGTTGCCGCGCAGCAACATCAGGTTGGCGATTTCCTGGATGGTCGCGACCGAATGGCGATGCTGGGTGATGCCCATGGCCCAGCACATGATGACGTTCTTGCCCTTGGCGTATATGCGCGCCGCTCGCTCGATTTCCACCAGGGGCAGGCCGGACTGCTCGACGATCTGCTCCCATGGGGTTTCGTCGATGGCGGCCAGGTAGTCCAGTACATTGACGCTGTGTTCATTGAGGAAGGCGTGATCGAACACCGCAGGCTCGCCCGCATTCTGTGCATCACGCTCCCATTGCAGCAGGAATTTCGCCATACCCCGCATGATCGCCATGTCGCCGCCCAGCGCCGGACGGAAGTACGCGGTGTTGGTCGGTTTGTCGCCATTTGTGAGCATTTCGATCGGGTGTTGCGGGTGCTGGAAGCGCTCCAGGCCACGCTCTTTAAGTGGGTTGATGCACACCACTTGCGCGCCGCGTTTGACCGCTTCACGCAACGGTTCGAGCATCCGAGGATGGTTGGTGCCGGGGTTCTGGCCCCAGACGAAAATCGCATCGGCGTGTTCGAAGTCGTCGAAGGTCACGGTGCCTTTGCCGACGCCGACACTTTGTGACAACGCAACGCCGCTGGCTTCGTGGCACATGTTCGAACAGTCGGGGAAGTTGTTGGTGCCATAGGCGCGCACGAACAGTTGGTACAAGAAAGCCGCTTCGTTACTGGCCCGGCCGGAAGTATAGAACTCGGCCTGGTCCGGGCTCGCCAAGCCGTTCAGGTGTTTGGCGATCAGCGCAAAGGCAGCGTCCCAACTGATCGGCTTGTAGCGATCGGTCTCGGCGTCATAGCTCATCGGCTCGGTCAGCCGGCCCTGATATTCAAGCCAGTAGTCGCTTTGCTCCCGCAGCGAAGTGACGCTGTGTTTGGCGAAAAAACTGGCGTCGACGCGGCGTTTGGTCGCTTCCCAGTTCACCGCCTTGGCGCCGTTCTCACAGAACATCACCATGCCGGCTTCGTTGGAGTCACCCCAGGCGCAGCCGGGACAGTCGAAGCCGCCGTTCTTGTTGGTCTTGAGCATCATGCGCAGGTTTTTCAGCGCGTTGTCGCTGGTCAACCAGGCTTGGGCGACGCTGATCAGTGCGCCCCAACCTCCGGCCGGGCCTGTGTAGGGTTTGTAGCGAGGGACAGGTTTCTGGTCGGCTTGACGGTGTTGACTCACGCTTGGTTCTCCAACGCTGGGCTGTAGACCCGCGGCGCATTCTTTTGTGGCAGATGGATGAGATTGAGGTTGTGGCGACGGGCCCATTGCACGGCGAGCCCTGTCGGAGATGACAGGCTGACCAGGGTCTGGATGCCGGCGCGCAAGACTTTCTGGATCAATTCGAGGCTGCAGCGACTGGTGACGATCGCCAGCCCGCCCGCCGTCGGAATATTTTGCCGGATCAAGCCACCGATCAATTTGTCGAGGGCGTTGTGCCGGCCGATATCTTCACGGCCCAGCAACAGTTGGCCCTGGTCGTTCATGAACACGGCCGCGTGCACCGCCCCACAGTGCTGGCCAAGCGGCTGGAACGCGCCAATGCGCTGGCGCAGGCCATCGAGCCATTCAATGGGTGGCAGCGGGGCGCCGGGCAATACCTGAAGGTCCGGCAATGCCTGCTCGACCGCTTCCACGCCGCACAGCCCGCAACCGCTGGTACCGGCCAGTTGCCGACGCTGTTGCTTGAGGTTCCAGAACGCGCGATTGGCGATGGTCACTTGCGCGTACTGCGCCGAGCCCGAGCCGCTGAGTTGCAGGTCATAGATGTCCGTGGCGTCCTGGATGATGCCGCTGCCCAGGCTGAAGCCGACGATGAAGTCTTCAAGGTCCGTGGGCGTTACCAGCATCACCGCCTGGCTGATGCCGTTATAGGCAATCGCCAGTGCGACTTCCTCGGCCAGCGCGGTGCTGGCCGACTCCGAATGTTCGAGGTTGCTGTAGCTGTACGTTTGGCTGGCGTCGGGCGCGGGCGTTTCGAGGGCAGGCGCCGCGCAGGCTGGGCGCTTGGCGTTCATGGCATCACCGAGGGTTTGATCAGCTTTAAGACTAGGCGCGGCAACTTGTCACGTCTAATCGCTATTACTGATCTGCCGATAGATGCCGTCGATCAAGCGCCGATCAACGATTGCTGATAAAGCGCAAAACAGGCCTCCGCCAGAGCCGAGCGTGGCGCGCTGCGACGCATGATCAGCCCCAGCCGGCCTAGGGTCTGGGCGTTTTCGATCGGTTGCAGGCGCAAATGATCGGTCAGTCCTTCCAGGCCTCCGTCCAACGGCATCACCGCGCAGCACAAGCCACCGTGCACAGCTTGTAACAGTTGATGGACGGCATCGGTTTGCAACAAAGGCTGCGGGTTGAGCCCTCGACTATGGAAGTTGTGGTCGATGGACTGGCGAAAGTGCATGCCGCTGGTGAGCATGCCCAGCGGCAATTCGATCAGCGACTCCCAACTCAGCGGTGCATCGCCAAAGGTAAAGAAACGCTGATCGTAGAGCAGGCCCATGCGGGTTTCATTGAAGGTCAGGGAATCGAAACGCTCGGCATCCAGGCGTTCGAGGTAGGACACGCCGAGGTCCAGGCGATTGTTCGCCAGTTGTTCGAGGATCTGCTCGGAACTCAGGGCCGAGAGTTCGAAGCGCAGGTTCGGGTGTTCCGTGTGCAGGCGTTGCAGCAGCGGCAGGGGATCGAAGCTCGACAGCGGCACCACGCCCAGGCGCAGGGTGCCGACCAGGTTACCGCGACAGGCGGCCGCCTCGGCGTACAGGCCATCATAGGCCGCCAGAACGGTGCGCGCCCAAGCCAGCACCCGCTCGCCAGGTGCAGTGAAGCCTTCGAAGCGCTGGCCGCGATTGACCAGCGGCAGGTCGAGTTCTTCTTCGAGGCTGCGCAGGCGCATGGACAGGGTCGGCTGGGTAATGTGGCAGCGCGCGGCGGCCTGGCCGAAATGGCGGGTTTCGTCCAGAGCGATGAGGAATTTCAGCTGCTTGATGTCCATCTTCGTTCCTGGAGGCGGGAAGGGGCGATTCTATCGCAAGCGGCGTCATTGGTCGGTTTGGATTGGCAAATGACTGCCGTGGTCTAGGCTTTTGCGTCTGGAACCCGAAACCCAAGGAGAGCGAAACAATGAGCCTGTTCAGTTTTCTAAAAGAAGCCGGTGAAAAAATCCTCGATGCGTTGACGCCGGACAAAGCCGAAGCCAACAGCGAGGCGTTGACCAAGCATGTGCAGAGTGCGTTGACGGGGATCGACACTTCCAAGATTCAGGTCAAGGTCGAGGGCGATAAGGTCATCGCCAGCGGCGAAGCGAATACGCAGGAAGAGAAGGAGAAAATCCTCCTGGCCCTGGGCAATGTGGCAGGTGTCAGCGGTGTTGAAGATGAGATCACTGTTACTGGACCTGTGGTCGTGGCGGCGAAGTTTGTTGTGGTCGAGAAGGGCGACACCCTGAGTGCCATTTCCTTGCGCGTGTATGGCAATGCCAACCTGTACAACAAAATCTTCGAGGCCAACAAACCCATGCTCAAGGATGTGAACAAGATCTATCCGGGGCAATCGTTGCGGATTCCCGAATAATGTGAGGCTCTGTAGGAGCTGCCGCAGGCTGCGATCTTTTGATCTTGTTTTTAAAGATCACAGTCAAAAGATCGCAGCCTTCGGCAGCTCCTACAGGGAATCAAAGGCCGGTTATCAAATCCCGATAATCACCCACTGCGGCAAATTCAGCGGTGTCCTTGGGCCCCTTTTGGCTGTCCGGCTCTTTCACGGCCAGCAAATGCCCCACACCAAAATCCCGCGCACTGCGCAGGATCGGCAAGGTATCGTCGATAAACAGGCTGCGCGCCGGGTCGAAGTCGATGTCGGCCTGCAAGGCATCCCAGAACTGCGGGTTTTCCTTGGGGAAACCGTAATCGTGGGAGCTGATCAGGCGCTCGAAATAGGGTGCCAGTTCGATTCTTTCCAGCTTCAAGGACAGCGAATCGCGGTGCGCGTTGGTGATCAGCACCACGCGTTTGCCTGCACGCTTGATCGCGGCCAGGAAGGTGTCCGCATCCGGGCGCAGGGCGATCAGATGAGCGGTTTCCAGTTTCAGCTCGCGCACCGGCAGCTTCAGTTCGGCACTCCAGAAATCCAGGCAGTACCACTGCAGCTGGCCAGCATTGCGTTCAAACAGGGGCTGCAGTTCCATATCGGCCATGGCCCGACTCACTCCGTGCCATTCGGCATAGCGCTTTGGCAGGTGCTCCAGCCAGAAATGGTTGTCGAAGTGCAGGTCCAGCAGCGTGCCGTCCATGTCCAGCAGAACGGTATCGATGTCGCGCCAGGGCAGCAGGGACATAAAAACTTCTCCAGCGGTAAAAAAAGGTATCCGGGGACAACAATCAGGATAGGCCGGGTATAGTAACCCGCTATCGCCCAGGAGCCGCTCATGCGCCAGAAACCCACCATCCTCGCCCGCGAGATTGTCGCCACCAGCCGTTTGTTCTGTGTCGAGGAACTGAAGCTGCGTTTTTCCAATGGCGTGGAGCGCACCTATGAGCGGCTGGTCGGCAAGGGTGCAGGTTATGGCGCCGTGATGATCGTGGCGATGCTCGATGCGGACCATGCCGTCCTGGTCGAGGAATACTGCGGCGGTACCGATGAATACGAATTCTCGCTGCCCAAAGGCTTGATCGAGCCAGGTGAGGACGTTCTGGCGGCAGCCGAGCGCGAGCTCAAGGAAGAAGCCGGTTTTGGCGCGCGACAGCTTGAGCATTTGACCGAGCTGTCGCTGTCCCCCGGTTACATGAGCCAGAAAATCCAGGTGGTCTTGGCCACTGACCTGTACGAAGAACGCCTGGAAGGTGACGAACCTGAGCCGATGGGCGTGGACAAGGTCAACCTGCGCGAGTTGTCGGCGCTGGCGCAGAACCCGAAGTTCACCGAAGGCCGGGCCTTGGCAGCCTTGTACCTGGCCCGTGACCTGTTGACCCAGCGCGGGGTGTTCCAGCCATGAATTTTCCCCACCCATTGATGGCGCCGGTGGTCGAGCTGGCGTTGCAGGCCGGCGATGCGATCCTGCCATTTTGGCGCACCGGCACGCAGGTGACCGCCAAGGCGGATGATTCACCCGTGACGGCCGCAGACCTGGCCGCTCACCATCTGATCCTGGCCGGGCTGACGGCACTCGATCCGAGCATCCCGGTGCTGTCCGAGGAAGACGCCAACATCCCTCAGAGCGTACGCGCCGGATGGCAGCGCTGGTGGCTGGTGGACCCGCTGGACGGCACCAAGGAATTCATTTCCGGCAGTGAAGAGTTCACCGTCAACATCGCGTTGATCGAGCAGGGTCGCGTGGTATTTGGCGTGGTGTCGATGCCGACCAACGGGCGTTTTTATGTCGGTGGTGCCGGGTTCGGCGCGTGGCGTGGCGATCAAGGTGGCACGCCCGTGGCGATTGCGGTGCGTGATGTTCCGGCCCCCGGCCAAGCGTTCACCGTGGTTGCCAGTCGTCGTCATTCCAGTCCAGAGCAGGAGCGCTTATTGGCCGGGTTGAGCGCCAGCCTGGGGGAACTGGAACTGGCCAATATCGGCAGTTCTCTGAAGTTCTGCCTGTTGGCCGAGGGGGCGGCGGATTGTTATCCACGCCTGGCGCCGACTTCGCAGTGGGATACAGCAGCGGCTCAAGGCGTGCTGGAAGGGGCGGGTGGCGAGGTGCTCGATTTGAAGGGGGCGCCGTTCTGTTATCCGGCGCGAGAATCGCTGCTGAACGAATTTTTCCTGGCACTGCCGGCCAAGGCAGCGTGGCGGGAACAATTGTTGGCGCTGGCCAACCTGTAGGAGCCGGCTTGCTGGCGATCCATGCAACGCGGTGTGTCTGACTCACCGCATTGCATCGATCGGCGCATCAACGGTGCAAAACGTACTGCCCGACAAACTTCACCGCATCCTCATCGCTACCCGCATTCACCACTCGCGTATGCAGGCTCAATCGCGCCCGTCCGTACCGCTGATACATCGCCAGGAATTTCTTCCACACCTGCGCACTCGGCGCCTGGCAAATGGCGTGTGCATCGCCTGTCACTGGCAGCGGGTAGTTGATCTGCCCTTCCTGAATAACGATGTGCCCGTCGCTTATCCCTTCTTCTTTCAGGCGTAAATGCAGCCAGCCCCAACCGGCCAGTACCGCGCCGCAATACAGGCTGCCGCCGAACATGGTGCTCTTGTGGTTGACGTTGGCGTCCAGCGGCAAGTACAGGCGCAGTTGCTGATCGTGCCAGTCGAGCACCTTGAGGCCCATGTCCCGGGTGAGGGGAATGTCGTGGTGGAGGACGGATTCCAGTTGACGACTGTCGCGGCTCATTCAGGGGCCTCTTGTTTGTAGTGGATGAGTAGGCGGCGGCTCAATCGAGGTCGTCGCCGGGGGTGGAGGTGCCGCTGTCGGCAAAGCTCAGGCCGTGCTTGCGCAATTTGTCATGCAAGGTCTTGCGTGGAATGCCAAGCGCCTCGGCGACGCTGCGTACCGAGCTGTGCGAGCGCGCCAGTTCCGCGGCAATCAGGGTTTTTTCGAAGTTTTCCACCTGCTCGCTCAACCCGCCGCTGACCATGTCTACCGTCGTGCCAACCGAGCCTTGCACCTCGTTGTTATCCAGCGCCAGTTCCAGGCCCAGGGCGAAGCGTTCGGCCGCATTTTGCAGTTCGCGCACGTTGCCAGGCCAGGTGTGGCGCAACAGCAGGGCGCGTTGCCCGGGTTGCAGTTCATGCGGCGGCAAGCCGTGGCGGGCGCTGGCTTCATCGGCGAAATGCTGGAACAGCATCAGCGCATCTTCACCGCGTTCGCGCAGTGGCGGAATGCGCAGGGGCGCGACGTTCAGGCGATAGTACAGGTCGGCGCGGAAGCGCCCCTGATCGGCGGCCTGACGCAGGTCTTCCTTGGTGGCGGCGATGATGCGGATGTCCAGCGGGATCAGTTGATTGCCGCCCAGACGTTCGACCACCCGCTCCTGCAGCAAGCGCAGCAATTTCACCTGGACGTCCAGGCTCATGCTTTCGATCTCATCGAGAAACAGCGTGCCGCCGTTGGCAAACTCGAACTTGCCGATGCGGCGTTTCTGCGCACCGGTGAAAGCGCCTGGCTCGTGGCCGAACAACTCGCTTTCGACCACCGACTCGGCCAGCGCCCCGGCGTTGATCGCCACGAACGGACCATTGCGCCGATTCGACAGGTCATGCAGCGCGCGGGCCACCACTTCTTTGCCGGCCCCGGTCTCACCGAGGATCAACACGTCTGCCCGGGTCGCCGCCAAGGCGCCGATTTGCTCGCGCAGGCGCAGCATCGAGGGCGAGTGTCCGACCAGGCGTGTGCTCAATTCATTGCGATCGCTCAGGGCCAGGCGCAGGCTGCGGTTGTCCAGCACCAGTCGGCGCAGGGCCAGGGCGCGGCGAACGCTGTCGAGCAGGGCGTCGCTGGCGAAGGGTTTTTCCAGAAAGTCATAAGCCCCGGCGCGCATGGCTTGCACCGCCAGCGGCACATCGCCGTGGCCGGTGATCAGCAGCACCGGCAGTTCCGGGTCCTGGGCGTGGAGTTCGGTCAGCAGTTCGATGCCGTCCATGCCCGGCATGCGGATATCGCTGACGACCACGCCCGGCCAGTCGCGCTCCAGTTGCGCGGCCAGGCCCTTGGCTTCTGCCAGCGGCAGAATCTTCAGGCCGGCCAGGTCCAGGGTCTGGCTCAAGGCCTGGCGCAGATGGGGATCGTCGTCGATCAACACGACCTGGATGCGGTTGTCGATGGTCATGCACTTCGGTCCTCGGACGGTTGCAGGCTCACACCCGGTGCGCCTGCGCGCAGTTTAAGGGTAATCAGGGCGCCGCCTTCCTTGTGGTTGGCGAACGACAGTTCGCCGCCGAAGGCGCGCATCAGGGTCTCGCAGATCGCCAACCCCAATCCAAGGCCCTGGGTGCGGGTCTTGGTGGTGTAGAAGGGCTCGCTGGCGCGGCCGAGAGCCTCCAGGCAGAACCCGGGGCCGTTGTCGCGAATGTACAGGTTGACGCCTTCGGCCGTGGATTGGGCACTCAACCAGAGTTTTCGCGGCGGGCCTTTTTCCGTCAGGGCATCCAGGGCGTTGGCCAGCAGGTTGCCCAGCACTTGGCGCAGGCGGGTTTCTCCGGCCTCTACCCACAACGTGGCGGCGGGCAAGTCGCGGATCAGTTCGACTTCCATGCTGCGCCGACGCTTGGCCAGCAAGGCCAGGGCATCGTCCAGCGCCGGTTGCAGGGCGACGCTCTCCGGGGCATGGCGATCGCGCCGGGCAAAGGCGCGCAGGTGAGCAATGATCGACGCCATGCGTCCGGTCAATTCGCTGATCAGCTTGAGATTGCCGCGGGCATCGTCGGTGCGCTGGTGGTCGAGCAGCACTTCGGCGTTTTCCGCGTAGCTGCGGATGGCCGCCAAGGGTTGGTTGAGTTCGTGGCTGATGCTTGCCGACATCGTGCCCAGGGCCGACAGCTTGCCGGCCTGCACCAGGTCATCCTGGGCGCGAACCAGTTCTTGCTGGGCTTGTTCGCGTTCCAGCACTTCCTGTTTGAGTCGACGGTTGAGGCCCTCAAGATCACTGGTGCGCTCGGCCACCCGGCCTTCCAGTTCGCGCCGGGCCTTGGCTTCGAAGGCGATCCGTTCCAGGTAGTGGCGGCGGCGTTGCATCATCAGGCCGAGCAACAGCATCAACACCAGCAGCGTCGCGCCACCGATGGCGAGCACCGTGCGCACCGGGCGATCTATCAGGGTGCGCGGGGCGAGGATGCTGACGTTCCAGCCGGTTTCCGCGATCGCCTGGGTCTGGGTCAACCAGGCGTTGGGATTGAGCTTCAGCGGCTTGGGTTCGCGGGTGGGGTAGGGCTGGATTGCGGTGATTGCCTTGCGCTCTTCTTCGCTCAACTCACGGGTCGAACGAAAGCGCCATTCGGGCCGCGAGGTGAGGATGACCACGCCGTTGTGATCGGTCAGCAGCAGTTGCTCCGGGGTTTTGCCCCACAGGCTTTCGGTGTGGTCGAGGTCGACCTTGACCACCAGCACGCCGGTGATTTTCTCGCCCTCGCGCACGGCAGCGGCGAAGAAGTAGCCACGTTTGGCGGACGTGGTGCCCAGGCCGAAAAAACGTCCGAGTCGACCGGCCATGGCTTCGCTGAAGTACGGCCGGAAGGCAAAGTTACGACCGACGAAGCTGTCGTGCTTGTCCCAGTTGGAGGCGGCCAGGGTCTTGCCCGTGGTGTCCATCAGGTACATGACTTCGGCGCCGGTCTGGGTGCTGATGTTTTTCAGCAGACGGTTGGCGTTGCCCTGGGTGACGCCATCGTCCGGCGCGCCAAGCACGGCGCGCAGGGCTGGCAGGTCGCCGAGGATCTGCGGCAATACTTCATAACGATGCAGGGTGCCCAGCAGGTTGGCGACGTAGAGATCGAGGGTCTGGCGATTCTGCCCGGCCAGTTCGCTGCGGTAATAGCGCTCGGCCAGATGCTCCAGCGGCCACAGCAAGGGCGCCAGGCACAACGCGAGCAGGGCCAGGCTGCGCCAGCGGGGTCTGCGGGGAAGGGTCGGAGTCATGAGCATCGAGCGCCTGTGGGTACAGGTGCATTATGCCTAGGCTTGCCGACGCAGTCTGCGCGCTGAAACGGGCGCCGCCGTTTCAGTCGAAGACGTCGGCGTCCTTGAAGAATGCGGCGGCCTGATCCCTGGCCGACAGTTGCGGCGCTGTATCCAGCGGCGGCCACTCGATGGCCAGGTCCGGATCATCCCAACGAATGCTGCGCTCGGCCACCGGGTTGTAGTACTCGGTGGTTTTGTAGAGAACCTCGGCGAAATCACTCAACACCAGGAAACCGTGGGCGAAACCCTTGGGGATCCACAGCTGGCGATTGTTCTGCGCAGAAAGGCGTACGGCCACCCATTTGCCGAAATGCGGCGAGCTGCGCCGCACGTCGACGGCGACATCAAGAATTTCCCCGGCGCAGGCCCGAACCAGCTTGTCCTGGGTGTTCTCCAGTTGGTAATGCAGCCCGCGCAGCACGCCTTGTTGCGAGCGCGAATGGTTGTCCTGAATGAATTGCGTATTCAGGCCAGTGGCTTCCTTGAAAGCCTTGGCGTTGAAACTTTCGTAGAAAAACCCCCGTTCGTCACCGAAAACCTTGGGCTCGATGATCAAAACACCGGGCAGGTCGGTGGTCACAACATTCATGGGTTTCTCCAACGATGGGCATTGATGGTCGCCATTCTTGCCTAGAGTGCCTGCAAGGGCGAGTGTCATGTGGTTTTTTTCTTGGTAGTTGACCGATCCAGCCGCTTGCCAGCCGTTTCAAGGGGGTTGCGTATCGCCTTGAGCAGTGGCGATATAGGCGCCTAATAAAATTTCAGGGGTCGTTGTATGCCGCTCGCCACGTTGATTCATCGCGCCAGTTTGCCCAGCCCGCAAGTGTCAGCGGAGCAAGCGCTAGAGCTGCTGCAGGCGCATTACGGGCTTAGCGCAAGATTACAGCCCCTGGGCAGCCAGCAGGATCTGAATTTTCGCGTCGACAGCGATCAGGGGCGGTTTGTCCTGAAAATCTGCCGGGGCGACTATTCGGCGCTCGAGCTGCAAGCCCAGCATGCCGGGCTCAAGCACCTGGCTGAGCATCCTGACGTCCATGTGCCGCGGGTGATTGCGGCGAAAAACGGTGCGGACCTGTTGTCCCTGGAGGTCGCAGGCCAAGCGGTGCATGTGCGTCTGCTGGATTACATCGAAGGACAATCGCTGACGCACCTCGAACATTTCAATCGCACGGTGGTGGCCGGTTTCGGGCGGCTGTGCGGTGAAATGGACCTCGCACTGGCGGATTTTGACCATCCGGGGCTGGTGCGCACCCTGCAGTGGGACGCGCGCCACGCCCATGCGCTGATCGCCCATTTGCTGCCGGTGATCAAGGATGAAACCCAGCGCCGCCTGATCGTTGAAGCGTGCGAACAGGCAGAGCGCCATTTGTTGCCACTGCAAGACAAGTTGCCCGTGCAAGCCATTCACATGGACATCACCGACGACAACGTGGTCTGGCAGCGGGATGCGCAACGCCATTGGCAGTTGCAAGGCGTGATCGATTTCGGTGACCTGATCCGCACCTGGCGCATTACCGACCTGTCGGTGACCTGTGCCGCGTTGCTGCATCATGGCGGAGGCGATCCCTTCTGCATTTTGCCGGCGGTGCAGGCCTATCACGCGGTCAATCCGCTGCAACACGAAGAACTGCTGGCGCTGTGGCCGCTGATCGTCGCCCGCGCGGCAGTACTGGTGCTCAGTGGCGAACAGCAGGTCAGCATCGATCCGGGCAATGCCTATAGCCGCGACAACCTGGTCCACGAGTGGGAAATTTTCCGTGTGGCCACCTCGGTGCCGTTGGCGCTGATGGAAGCGGCCATCCTGTCGGCCGTCGGACAGCGCCTGCCGGACATTGGCAGCGAAGGTTTCGCACCGCTGCTGCCGAGTCTGGTGGGGCGCGAGTTTGCGTTGATCGACCTGGGCGTGCTCAGCCCGCATTTCGAGGCCGGTAACTGGGAGCAGGAAGGCATCGATCAGCGCCTGTTGGACGAAGCCTCCGCTGCCCACGGCCTGGCGGCCAGTCGTTATGGGCAATATCGGTTGTCGCGCACGCGCCCGGACACTGCCGGCGAACCGGACACTTGTCCCTTGCACGTCGAGTTGCGCGTGCCCCATGGCACGGCAGTCGAAGCGCCGTTTGCCGGGGTGGTGCACCAGCCGATGGCCGGGGTGCTGCAACTGGATGGTCCGCAACTGAGTGTTCGGTTGTGGGGCGTAACGCCATCGCTGCACAGCGGTGCGGCGCTGGTAAAAGGCCAGGTGCTGGGCTCGGTCAGCGGGCCGTTGATCGTGCAGTTGTGCCGAGGTGCGTCGATCAGTGCGCCACTGTTCTGCACACCTTCGCGCGCCGCCGCCTGGCAAGCGCTTTGCCCGTCGCCGGCGACGCTGCTGGGGCTGGCTTGCGATGCGCAGGAAGAACTCGATTCGCAGACCTTGCTGGCTCGGCGCGACGCCAGTTTCGCCCGTACGCAAAAACACTATTACGTCGACCCGCCGCGTATCGAACGCGGCTGGCGCAACCACCTGATCGACATGCAGGGCCGCTCCTACCTCGACATGCTCAACAACGTCGCGGTACTCGGCCACGGCCACCCGCGCATGGCGGCGGTTGCCAGCCGTCAGTGGTCGTTGCTCAACACCAACTCGCGGTTCAACTATGCGGCGGTGGCCGAATTCTCCGAGCGTTTGCTGAAACTGTCGCCAGAGGGCATGGATAGGGTGTTCCTGGTCAACAGCGGCAGCGAGGCCAACGACCTGGCCATTCGCCTGGCGTGGGCCTACAGCGGCGGGCGCGACATGCTCAGCGTGCTGGAGGCCTATCACGGCTGGACGGTAGGCGCGGATGCGGTCTCGACTTCGATCGCCGACAACCCCAAGGCCTTGAGCAGCCGTCCGGACTGGGTGCACCCGGTGATCGCGCCGAATACCTATCGCGGTGAATTCCGCGGCCCTGACAGCACGCCGGACTACGTGCGCAGCGTCGAACACAACCTGGCGAAAATCGCCGAGCAAAAGCGTCAACTGGCCGGTTTCATTTGCGAGCCTGTGTACGGCAATGCCGGTGGTATTTCACTGCCGCCGGGGTACTTGCAGCAGGTTTACGCAATGGTCCGCGCCCAAGGCGGCGTGTGCATCGCCGACGAAGTGCAAGTGGGTTACGGGCGCATGGGCGATTTCTTCTGGGGGTTCGAAGAGCAGGGCGTGGTGCCGGACATCATCACCATGGCCAAGGGCATGGGTAACGGCCAGCCCCTGGGTGCAGTGATCACCCGCCGGGAAATTGCCGAAGCGCTGGAGGCCGAGGGCTATTTCTTCTCGTCTGCCGGTGGCAGCCCGGTCAGTTGCCAGATCGGCATGGCGGTGCTGGATGTGATGGAAGAGGAAAAGCTCTGGGAAAACGCCCAGGTGGTCGGCGGGTACTTCAAGGAGCGTCTTGAAGCGCTGATCGATATTCATCCGTTGGTCGGCGCGGTGCATGGTTCCGGGTTTTATCTGGGGGTGGAGTTGATCCGCAACCGTGAAACCCTGGAGCCGGCCACCGAGGAAACCACGGCGTTGTGCGATCGCTTGCGCGAGCTGGGGATCTTCATGCAACCGACTGGCGATTTCCTGAACGTGCTGAAGATCAAGCCACCGATGGTCACTACGCGCCAGAGCGTGGATTTCTTCGTGGATATGCTCTCGAAGGTGCTCGCGGAGGGTCTGTAAACACATACTCACTGTAGGAGCGAGCTTGCTCGCGAAGAGGCCGTGTCAGCCACGAATTCTTGTCTGAATGACCGCTTTCGCGAGCAAGCTCGCTCCTACAGGGAGTGGTGGTGTTAATTCGATTGTTATCGGGTTTAAGTGTGAAATTTTAGACGCATGGCTTATCTGTCGCTTCTAAAGCCGATATTTATCGGCTATAAAGTCGCCAATGCCAGGGTGTGGATCAACCATGCCCGACCGTCACGCACTTGCCCGGAGATGATTCATGAGCCGTAACGTTACCGTCGCCGCCACCCAGATGGCCTGTTCCTGGGACCTTGAAGGCAATATCGAGGTCGCAGAAAGGCTGGTCCGCGAAGCCGCCGCCAAGGGCGCGCAGATCATCCTGATCCAGGAACTGTTCGAAGCGCCGTACTTCTGCCAGAAGCCGAACCCGGATTACCTGCAGCTGGCGACGACGGTCGAAGACAACGTCGCCATCAAGCACTTCCAGAAAGTCGCCAGGGAACTGCAAGTAGTGCTGCCGATCAGCTTCTACGAACTGGCAGGCCGTGCGCGTTTCAACAGCATCGCGATCATCGACGCCGACGGCAGCAATCTCGGGATTTATCGTAAAAGCCACATTCCAGATGGCCCTGGCTACCACGAGAAGTACTACTTCAACCCGGGCGATACCGGCTTCAAGGTGTGGAACACCCGCTACGCGAAAATCGGCGTGGGCATCTGCTGGGACCAGTGGTTCCCGGAGGCTGCGCGCAGCATGGCGTTGCAAGGCGCGGAGATTCTGTTCTACCCGACCGCCATCGGCAGCGAGCCGCACGACAAGACCATTTCGTCCCGTGATCACTGGCAACGCGTGCAACAGGGCCACGCCGGCGCTAACCTGATGCCGCTGATCGCCAGTAACCGCATCGGCAACGAAGAACAAGACGGCTACGACATTACCTTCTATGGTTCGTCGTTCATCGCCAACCAGTTCGGCGAGAAGGTGCAGGAACTCAACGAAACCGAAGAAGGCATTCTGGTTCACACCTTCGACCTCGACCAACTGGAACACATCCGTAGCGCGTGGGGCTCGTTCCGTGACCGTCGTCCGAACCTGTACAGCGCGCTGAAAACCCTCGACGGTTCCCTGGAGTCCTGACCGACATGACCACTTTGAGCAGCACCCCTCGCGCAGACGGCTTCTACATGCCGGCCGAGTGGGCACCACAAACCCAGACCTGGATGATCTGGCCCGAGCGTCCGGACAACTGGCGCCTGGGCGGCAAGCCGGCACAAGCCGCGCACGTGGCGGTGGCCAAGGCCATCGCCCGTTTCGAACCGGTCACCGTGGCGGTGTCCGCCGGCCAGTACGAAAACGCCCGTGCCCGCCTGGACGTACCCAATATCCGCGTGGTCGAGATGTCCAGCGACGATGCCTGGGTCCGGGACACAGGACCGACGTTCGTCATCAACAACAACGGCGAAGTCCGCGGCGTGAACTGGGACTTCAACTCGTGGGGCGGTTTTGACGGTGGCCTGTATTCGCCGTGGAACCGCGACTCGCAGGTGGGCGGCAAGATCCTCGAGATCGAGCGCAGCCAACGCTACCGCACCGAGGGCTTCGTGCTTGAAGGCGGCTCGATCCATGTCGATGGCGAAGGCACGCTGATCACCACCGAAGAGTGCCTGCTCAACCGCAATCGCAACCCGCACCTGAACCGTGCGGAAATCGAAGCGGTGCTCAGCGCGCATCTGGCTGTGGATAAGATCATCTGGCTGCCGGACGGCTTGTTCAACGACGAAACCGACGGCCATGTGGATAACTTCTGCTGCTACGTGCGTCCGGGAGAGGTGCTGCTGGCCTGGACCGACGATCCACAGGACCCGAACTACCCACGCTGCCAGGCCGCGATGAAAGTGCTGCAAAACAGCACCGACGCCAAAGGTCGCCCATTTACGGTGCACAAGATGCCAATTCCAGGGCCGCTGTATGCGACCGAGGAAGAATGCGCAGGTGTCGACCCGGTGCATGGCACCCAGGAACGCAATCCGAGCGTGCGTCTGGCCGGTTCGTATGTGAACTTCCTGATCGTCAACGGCGGCATCATCGCCCCGAGTTTCGACGACCCGCTCGATGGTCCTGCAAAAGAAATTTTGCAGAACCTGTTCCCCCAGCATGAAGTGGTCATGGTGCCTGGCCGTGAACTGTTACTGGGAGGCGGCAACATTCACTGCCTTACCCAACAACAGCCAGCACCGCACAAAGAGTGAGTGCAGTTGTAACAGCTTGAGTTTGTAGCGAAATCAGAGAGGCAAACGTTTTCGCGCGCAACTTTGTGGGAAGCCCGCAGCCCTTAAGGACTGCGGGCTTTTTTGTATCCGCTTGTCGACAGCGCGCACGCCTTGGCATAGCTCTTGTATCTGCGAAGGTGTAATGCCGGGAGGGGAGAACTTAGTTGTTCTGTCATAAACCTTGGATAAGTTAGCCGCTCAAAAACCGGGAGAGAGCGTTGAAATGAACGCCGAAGTGAATGTGGCAAGTGAGCGGGCGTTGCATCCCCTGGCAGTCAATGGCGAGTCGCTGCAGATCCTGGCGCACTGGTTAAAGTCCAATGGAACGCGTCAGATCACACAAAGTGATCCGCGCCGGACGATGATCGAGCGCTACCCCGCTGGCTTGTTCAGCGAAGCGGAACTGGATGCGTTGTGGGATGTGATGGAAGGATAAGAAGAAAAACAACGGATTGAACAAACAAAAGCGCTGCCGGGATGGCAGCGCTTTTTTATGGGCGACAAGTTGTAGCAAATTACCCCTCCCCCTGTAGGAGCTGGCTTGCCAGCGATAGCGGTAGGTCATTCAACATCAATGTTGAACGTGATGGCCCCATCGCTGGCAAGCCAGCTCCTACAGGGTGATGGTGTTAGAAACTGTAAGTCCCGGTCACCACAACGCTGCGCGGCTCACCCGGCTGAATCTGCGCCGCACTGGTGGCCGACGAGTAATACGTCTTGTCACTGATGTTGTTCAGCGCCGCGCGCAGATCCCAATCCTTCTGCCTGAACCCGGCCAACGCATCCCAGCGGCCATAACCCGGCAGCACGGTGGTGTTTAGGTTGTCGGCATAACGATCGCCAACCAGGGTCAACCCGGTTTCGGCATACCAGCCCATTTCAGGTTTCCAGGTCACGAACAGGCTGCCGTTACGCTTGGCCACGTTGCTGATGCGATTTCCTTCAAAGCCATTGTTGTCTTCCTCGATGGTCGCGTCCTGAAGACCTACGCCACCGCGCACATACCAGTTGCCGGTGATCTTGCCGGTGGCGGTCAGCTCTATCCCACGCGAACGTTGTTTGCCGGTCAGCAAGGTAATGGTCGGGTTGTTCGGATCACTGGTGCGGCGGTTGTAGAGTTCCAGTTCGTAGATCGCCAGCGTGGTGCTCAGGCGATCGTCGAGCCAGTCGCTTTTCACGCCGATTTCTTTCTGCCTGGTCAGCTCCGGGCTCAGGTCGTTGGCATTGCCGGCCGCACCCGGAGTGATGCCGATCAAACCACCGCCGACCGGCGAAAACGACTTCGACCAGGAGGCATAGAAGGAATGATTCTGCAGCGGCGTCCACACCAGCCCTACGCGAGGGCTGGTGCTGTGGCTGTCACGGTCTTCGGAAATGTCCCGCAGCTTGTTGGTCGACTCGATGTCGAACGTGTCGTAACGCAAGCCGGCGAGCAGTTGCCATTGATCGTTCAGTTGCAGCTGATCCTGCACATACACCGCACGGCTTTCGACCTCGGTGTGCGAGCTGCTGGAGACCTGCATGCGACCGGTGTGGCGTAAATCCCGATTGGGGTTGTTCAGGTCCAGCGGCGGCACCGGTGAACTGCCCGGGCCTGAGGTGGCGGCGGTGTACAAGGTCGGATCGCGGCGCTGGCTGCCGATCTCGATGCCGGTCAGCAGGCGATGTTCCAGGCTGAAAGTATCGAACCCGCCTTCCAGTTCAACGTTGTTGTAGACGTTGCGGGTGGTCAGGTCCTGTTGCCAGTGCTGGCGCGTGACCTGGTTGGTGGTCGGGTTGTAGCCGGTCAGGTAGGTGTTGTCGAAATCGCTGTTGAGCTTGAACACGCCCAGGGTCTGGCGCAGTTGCCAGTTGTCGCTGAGCTCGTAGGTGAGCTTGGAGCGCAGCGATTGCGACTTGTCGTCGATGAAATCGTGCTCGCTGCCGTAGGTCGTGTCGCGTCCGACGTCTGCCGGGCGGCCGTTGACCCCGGGGACACCGCGATCCGGCGTACGGTTGTAACGGCTGTATTCGTACTGCACCAGCCAGTTCAGGTCCGGCGTCAGCTGCCAGCTCATCGAGGGTGCAAACAACTGGCGATTAGCACTCACGCCATCGCGGAAACTGTTCTGGTCCATGTTGCCCATATTCAGGCGCAGGCTGATGTTCTCGGAAGGATCGCTGCTGAGGTCGGCATACAGGCTGCGAAGATCATCGCTGCCGCCCTGGGCTTCGAGGGTCGAGCGGCGGCTGAACTCCGGAAGTTTGCTCACCCGGTTGACGATCCCGCCCTGGCTGCCGCGGCCGTACAACACGGCGGCCGGACCTTTGAGCACGTCGATGCGTTCGATGTTGTGCAGGTCGCGCACGTATTGGCTGTCGTCACGGATACCATCGAGATAGAAGTCGTTGCTGGCGTCAAAACCACGGATGCGCAGGCTGTCGAAGCGGGTGTCGGCGCCGCTGCTGACGTTGGGGATGCCACTGAGTGCGGTGCCCAGGTCGTTGGTGCCGTAATCGACAACGTTGGCGGTCTTGATCGAGTCGATGGCTTGAGGCACGTAGCGCACCGGCGTGTTGGTGCTGGTCGCCGTATTCGTTTCCTTGACGCGGGGGTCATCGGCCTCGGCTTCGGCGCTGATGGAGGTGGCAGGTAAGGTGGTAGGCGCAGCGTAGGAAAAACCGGCAGATATCAGAGCAGAAAGCCCAAGGCTGAAGGGCGTAAGGCGAAAAGGGGCAGGCATTGAAGAACGCATCCGTAGGATTTTTAGGGGTGTAACAAGAGCGGCGCGAATGATAATGCTTGCTATTTACTTGTGTTAATTATTCCTGAGAAGGTGTTCTGCTTGATTGTTTCCAATTGTGTCGCAATTGTTACTTTTGCCTTTTCAACGTTATTTGAAGTCGATAAGACTGCGCGTCCGTTGAGGTTTTCTGCCAAGCAAACTCATTTCTTAGAGGAATTTCGCCGGGTTATAGACGATTCATGAAATTGACACATCGTTAAGGCCGCGGCTACGATCCGGTCCAACGCCTGTGGCAGACCGCCATGACCGAAAAATAATTAAAAGGCCCGCCGCGAGAGATCGTGGGCGGGCCTTTTTGTTTGTGGGATGAAAAAAGAGCGCGATAGCGCCGTTTCGGCCGTTGAACACAGCGCGTTTCAACCCGTAATAAGGAAAACAACATGTTGAACAAGCGAATCAGCCTGATCGCTCTGGGGATTTTGAGCGCTACACAGGCCATGGCTAACGACCAGGCCGAATCCAAGGGATTTGTTGAAGACAGCAGCCTCAAAGTGCTGCTGCGCAATGCCTACATGAACCGTGACTACAAAGACGGCAACCCGGATAAATCCGAGTGGGGCCAAGCGGCCATCGGTACGTTCTCGTCGGGCTTCACCCAAGGCACCATCGGCGTGGGTGTGGATGCCTTTGGTCTGTACGCGCTCAACCTGGAGCGTAATGAAGACCGCAGCGGCGCCCAGGGCATCGACTTTTTCAAACAGGGTGCCAGCGGCGAACCGGCTGACGACCTGGCCAAAGCTGGCGCAGCCGTCAAATTCCGTCTGTCCAGCACAACGCTGACCTACGGCGACCAGATGCCGGTGCTGCCGGTACTGAGCTACGACAACGGTCGTCTGCTGCCGGAAAGCTACACCGGTACCCTGATCACCTCCAAGGAGATCAAGGGCCTGGAACTGAACGCCGGTCGCTTCACCGCCGAATCGCGCAAAAGCGCTGAAGGCCATGACAGCGGTGGCTTGAAGTCGATCAACGTGTTGGGCGGTAGCTACCAGTTCACCGAACAATTCAAGGCCGCGTTATATGCCTCCGACGTCGAAGACGTGCTGAAGAAGCAATACGTGAACGCCAACTACGTGTTCCCGTTCGACAAGGATCAATCCCTGACCCTGGACTTCAACGGCTACCGTACCAAACTGGACGACTCTTACGTCCGTGACAACGGTATTACCGGCGACGACAACAAGATCTGGAGCCTGGCAGCCACCTTCGCCACCGGCGCGCACTCGTTCACCCTCGCTCACCAGCGCAGCACCGGTGACAGTAACCTGGGCTACGCCTACGGCGGCTACCAGAAAGATCAAAACCGCGTCGGCGACGGTGGCAACACCATCTACCTGGCCAACTCCTACTGGTCCGACTTCAACGCCGAAGACGAACGCAGCTGGCAACTGGGCTACGGCCTGGACTTCAGCACCTTCGGTGTGCCGGGCCTGAGCTACAACTTCGCCTATGTACGCGGTGACAACATCACCACCTCCACCAGCGAAGGCGGCACCGAGCGCGAGATCTTCAACCAGTTCAAATACGTCGTACAAAGCGGCCCGGCCAAAGACCTGAGCGTGAAGCTGCGCAGCTCGATCCTGCGCGTGTCGCAGAAGTCGAGCGAGTACAACGTCAGCGGTAACGAAGTGCGTGTGTTCGTGGACTACCCGATCAACATTTTCTGATGATGGGTTGCGGTATCGAGGCCTAATGTAAGGCTGAGAAAAAGAAGAAGCCCCGACTGGTTCGGGGTTTTTTTGTGAGTGCTTGTTGGCTCATGTCGTCAAAAGGCGATATCGGGAACACGTCTTGAGAACGTCGTCCGCGGCGACATGTTCCGAGACTGGATAAACACCGCATCTCGATACGCTGAAGTTTGACTTGGCTTATTACCTCACGTAACTAATGATGTTCCCGCCCCCACCTTTATCCCCTCCAGCTAACTCCATACATTGAGCTCCAACGCCTCTCCCATCATTCCGACGGGAAGGTCACTGGAGTTTCCCTCATGCCTTTTGTAAGCGTACGCATCACCCGCGATGGCGTTACCACTGAGCAGAAAGCTCAGGTGATTGCCGAGATCACTGAAACACTGGAACGCGTCCTCAACAAACGCCCTGACTTGACCCACATCGTGATCGAGGAAGTCGACACCGATAACTGGGGCTATGCCGGTATCACCACCACCCAGTACCGCAAGCAACTGGCGGAGGAGGGGAAGTCATGACGGCGTCGGTGACCATCGATTTCGTCTCCGATGTGGTGTGCCCATGGTGCGCACTGGGGGCGACGGCGCTGGAACAGGCGATCGAGAACGTGGCGGGGGAGGTGGCGGTCGAGCTGACCTACAAGCCTTTCGAGCTGAACCCGGACATGCCGGTTGAAGGCGAGAAAGCCGTCGAGCACTTGATGCGCAAATACGGGCGCACCGCCGAGGACGTCGCCTCTGGCAAGGCGATGCAGATCGCTCGCGGCGAGGCCATCGGCTTCAAGTTCGATCTGGAAAAGCGCACGCACTTCTACAACACCTTCGACGCTCACCGGTTGTTGTTCTGGGCGCTGGAAGAAGGCCGCCAGGTGGCGCTGAAGAAGATCCTGCTGCGCGCTTACTTCAGCGAAGGCCAGAACCCGAGTGATCAGCAGACGCTGGTGCGCCTGGCGGGTGAAGCCGGGTTGGACGAGGCCCGTGCACGCAAGGTGCTGGCGTCAGGCGCCTTTGCCGAAGAGGTGCGTGAGCTTGAAGCGTTTTATCGGCAGCACGGCATCAATTCGGTCCCGGCCCTGGTGCTCAACGGTCGTCACCTGGTGTCCGGCTCGCAATCGGTCGAGTACTACGAACAGATGTTGAGACAAATGGCACAGGCCTGATTACCAAATTTTTAAATCATCATTTATCAGTAGAGGTTCATCATGAGCAATTCGAAAAAAGTCGTTGTCATCACTGGCGCATCCCAAGGTCTCGGCGACGGCATGGTCAAGGCCTTCCGCGAGCTCGGTTACCAGATCGTCGCCACCTCGCGCTCGATCAAGCCATCCACCGATCCGGACATCCTCACCGTGGCCGGTGACATCGGCGAGCCACAAACTGCACAGCGCGTGATTCGTGAAGCGATCGCCCGTTTCGGCCGTGTCGATACCCTGGTCAACAACGCCGGAATCTTCATCGCCAAGCCGTTCACCGCGTACACCGCTGAAGATTACGCCAATGTTTTGTCGGTGAACGTCAACGGCTTCTTCTACATCACCCAACTGGCCATCGCCGAGATGGAAAAACAGGGCAGCGGCCACGTGGTCAACATCACCACCAGCCTGGTCGACCACGCCATCGACGGCGTGCCATCGGTACTGGCCTCGCTGACCAAAGGCGGCCTGAACGCGGCAACCCGTTCCCTGGCCATAGAATACGCCAAGCGCGGCATTCGGGTGAACGCGGTATCGCCTGGCATCATCAAGACCCCGATGCACGGCGAAGAAACCCACGCCGCACTGGGCGCACTGCACCCGGTCGGGCACATGGGCGAGATCGATGATATTGCGCAGGCAGTGGTGTATCTGGACGGCGCCAAGTTTGTTACTGGCGAGATCCTGCATGTTGATGGTGGGCAGAGCGCGGGTCACTAAGACCTGGGTTTCCAGACGGCAGAAACAACAAAGCCCTCGTATTTCTACGAGGGCTTTGTTTTGTATGGTGCCGGCACCAGGAATCGAACCCGGGACCTACTGATTACAAGTCAGTTGCTCTACCATCTGAGCTATACCGGCATGTCAGGGCGACGATTATAGCGATTGGGAAGGTTCTGTAAACCCCTGAATTCAGACTATTTTTGCGCGGTGCTTGATCGAGTGTTTCCAATGCTTGCCGAGCGTCATCACGGGGTGCAAAACGATGTGCCAGAGCCGCTGTTTCATGCGTGTGCTGTTGCCCATCCGTCGATGGGTTATGTCTTTTGTTCGAATGCTTATGCACAACGGGATTTGCGGTTCACCCGGTTAACAGTGTTTTTGTGGATCCGTTCTCATTAGCTCGCAAATGCCTGTTTTTCTGGTTTTTTATTCATTGTATGAAATCTGAACAGTGCCGTATCAGGGCTGAAACAGCTGTAAAGATTGGATCCATGAATATTTCATCAACAGAGTTATCCACAGGCTGTGTGGCGTTAAGAACGTTCCGCCAGCAGAAGAATGTTGCGCGGTGTGAGCGAGGTTTCGCAGAAGGTGCCGAGGCGAACGGTGTAACCCTGCTCTTGTAGGAATAATGCCCGATCCAGCACCAGCCAAAGCTCCAGCGGACGTCGGAAAAGCCCGCGCAGAAGCTCTAGATTGCGGACCTGGGCCAGGCGCTGCCAACCGGCGGCTTCGAGTGTCGGCCAGTCCTGGATGCCGACTGTGGATAACTCCTTGAGATCGGCCAGGTGTTGGCAGTATTCGGCAAAGGGTTTTTCCAGCCAGGTGCTGGCCAGGGATGGGGTCGGCAGGTACTCGTCAACGCCTCTCAGCTGTTTTTGCAGCAAGTCGAAACCCAGGCGTCGGGCCATCGAGGTGTCGCGTTGGCGTCTTACGCGAGCGCCGGCGGTGACGGTTTCACTCATCGGCAGCCCCAGATCGTCGAGGGACAGTTGTAGATCAGAGCGTTCGGCGGCTGAGGACATCGATGAGTACCGGCCAAGGCTGGTCCGGTTGTAGCAACAAGGGGCGATGGCGAGTTGCTTGCAACCGGCTGCACTGGCGAGCCGGATCAGTCGCACATGCAAATCGCCGCAGGCGTGCAGAGCGACGGGTGTGTGCTGATCTTCCAACAGCAACGCCGCATCGGCCGCCAGTACGTCCTGTTCGACATGCAACGCGTGCAGTCGATGCCGCAGGCTGAGGGCCTGACCGCTGGTTACCAGCGCCGGATCGTATTCCAGGCAGGTCAGTTGCTGTCCAGTTTGCAGAAGGCGTCGACCCAGGTGTCCCTTGCCCGAGCACCAGTCCAGCCAGTGCGTGGCGGTATCGTCAAAGTGCAGTCGGCTGGCAAAGGCTTCGATTTGCTGCCACTTGCGCCCCGGCACATCCACATTCAGTCGATGAGCTGGCGCTTCGAGCGCATAAGCAGGCAATTCATCCACCGCACTCAGCGCCAGTGACATGGCCGCCAACGAAGCAAAAGGCTGCGGCGCATCCACAAGGGCAGGGTGGTTGTGAGCGCCTTCCGCCTCGTCCAGCGACCGCCCGCGTAGCCAGGTGGCCAGTTCGGGGTAGGAGGTTTCCCATGGCAGCTGCAGATGAGTGAACGGCCGTGGTTTCCACAGCGCCTGATGCGCTGTCAGAAAAGTGTCCAGCGCAGTGAAACGGGCGAGCAGTTCCTCGCCCGTCAGCACCTGGGGATCAACGCCCTTGGCAGGCATCGACGCGCAACCAGCGCTCCAGCAGCTTGAAGCCGCGTACCAGCACGTAGGCCATCAACAGATAGAACATGCCGGCGGCGAAGAAGATCTCCACCGGCAGGTAGGTTCGGGCGATGATGGTGCGGGCCATGCCCGTCAGTTCCAGTAGGGTCACGGTGCTGGCCAGGGCGCTGGCCTTGAGCATCAGGATCACTTCGTTGCTGTAGGCCGGCAGGCCGATGCGCGCGGCACGGGGCAGCATGATGAAGATCAGCGCCTTGGTTTTGGACATGCCCAGGGCGCGCGCCGCTTCGATCTCGCCCGGTGGAATCGCCTGGATGGCCCCGCGCAGGATCTCGGCGATGTAGGCCGCGGTGTGCAGGGTCATGGTCGCCGTGGCGCACCAGAACGGATCGCGCAAGTAAGGCCACATGGCGCTGGTACGGATCGCGTCGAACTGCGCCAGCCCGTAATAGACCAGGAACAGTTGCACCAGCAACGGCGTACCACGGAAAAAGAAGATGTAGCCGTAGGGAAACGCCCGCACCCACCACAGGCGCGAGGAACGCGCGATACCCAGGGGAATCGCCAGCAGCAGGCCGGCGATGACGGCAATGGCCACCAGTTCCAGGGTCAGGGTTGCGCCCTGAGCCAGTTTCGGCAGCCACTTGATGATGACTTCCCAGTTCATTGAGTGCTCCTCGCGAAGCCGCGAGCGGCGCGTTTTTCCAGGAAGTGCATGCCGGTCATGGCCAGGATGGTCAGGCTCAGGTACATGAACGCAGCAACCATATAGAAGGTGAACGGTTGCTTGGACACGGTCACGCCGATTTGCGCGTGACGCATGATTTCTTCCAGGCCGATCACCGAGACCAGCGCGGTGTCCTTCATCAGGATCATGAACAGGTTGCCCAGGCCCGGAAGGGCGATGCGCCACATCTGCG
The DNA here is from genome assembly GCF_035064975.1 of Pseudomonas sp. YuFO20. Taxonomy (NCBI): domain Bacteria; kingdom Pseudomonadati; phylum Pseudomonadota; class Gammaproteobacteria; order Pseudomonadales; family Pseudomonadaceae; genus Pseudomonas; species Pseudomonas sp. YuFO20. The sequence goes on along the minus strand of NZ_JAXDEO010000005.1, from coordinate 135,945 downwards.
GCATGATCAACTTGGTGAAGATGCGAAATTTCGACAGGCCCAGGGCCACACCGGCTTCACGGTGGCCTTTGGGGATGGCAAGGATCGCGCCGCGAAACACTTCCGTGGCGTAGGCGCCAAAGCACAGGCCCAGTGCGATCACGCCGGCAGCGAAGGCATTGAGCTCAAGGTCAGGGTTGCCGAAAAACTCGCCCAGGGCGCGCATCAGGTTGACCGTGCCGAAGTAGATCAACAGTACCCAGAGCAGTTCCGGGATGCCGCGAACCAGTGTCGAATAGGTGCCGCCAAGCCATTGCAACGGCTTGTACGGGGAAGTCTTGGCCAAGGCGCCGAGCAGACCGAGCACCAGCCCCAGGCACAGGGCCGAGAGTGCCAGTTTCACAGTCATCAGCGCGCCAGCGGCAAGCGCCGGGCCGAATCCGTAGAGGTCGATAATCATGGATTTCTTTTCAAATCGCGGCAGGCAATACCGTGAGCCGGCGCCATCAGGCGCCGGTCAGGCAGGTCAGGATCAATAGATGCTGAACGGGAAGTACTTGTCGTTGATCTTCTTGTAGGTGCCGTCAGCAACGATTTCTTTCAGTGCGAGGTTCAGCTTCGCGCGGATCGGGTCGTTCTTGCGGACAGCAATACCGATCTTGTCGCTTTCTTCCACCGGGTCGCCTTTGAACTCGTAGGATTTGCCGGCGTCGCTCTTGAGCCACTCGTAGTTGACATATTTGTCGGCCAGGATGCCGTCCAGACGACCGGAAGTCAGGTCCAGGTAAGCGTTTTCCTGGGTGTCGTAGAGTTTGACTTCAACGCCTTCCATGTTGTCTTCCAGCCAGGTACCCGCCAGCGTCGCGCGCTGTGCGCCGATCACTTTGCCTTTCAGCGAGTCCTTGTCGGTCTTGAAGTCGACGCTTTTAGGCGCGATGAATTGCAGTTTGTTGGAGTAGTACGGGTCGGTGAAGTCCACCGCTTGCTTGCGCTCGTCGGTGATCGACATCGAAGAGATCAGGAAGTCGAACTTCTTGGCGTTCAGGGCCGGGATGATGCCGTCCCAGTCGGAGGTCACGACGGTGCACTCGACTTTCATCTTGGCGCACAGGGCGTCGCCGATTTCCTTGTCGAAGCCGACGACATTGCCGCTGGCATCTTTGTTGTTGAACGGCGGGTAGGCCGCTTCGATGCCCATCTTCAGGGTTTCAGCCATGGCACCGGCGCTGAACGCCAGGGTAACGGCGGCGGCCAGGAAGACCTTCTTGAAATTCTGCATGCGGTTAGCTCCGTTAGCGGTTGCTGGACATGAATTGTTTGCAGCGCGCCGAAAGCGGGTTTTCAAATACCTGCTGTGGCGATCCTTGCTCTTCTACCAGGCCCTGGTGGAGGAACACCACTTCGCTGGAGACCTGACGGGCAAAGCCCATCTCATGGGTGACCAGCAGCATGGTGCGGCCTTCTTCGGCCAGTGCGCGGATGACATTAAGTACTTCCTGGACCATTTCCGGGTCAAGCGCGGAGGTGGGCTCGTCGAACAGGATGACCTTGGGCTGCATGGCCAGGGTGCGGGCGATGGCCGCGCGTTGTTGCTGGCCGCCGGACAATTGCGCCGGGTAGGCGTGGCGCTTGTCGGCGATGCCGACCTTGGCCAGCAGGGCTTCGGCGACTTCGATGGCTTCGGCCTTGCTCTGGCCGAGCACGCGGCGCGGGGCCTCGATGATGTTGTCGAGCACGCTCATGTGCGGCCACAGGTTAAAGTTTTGAAACACAAAACCGATTTCGCTGCGCAGGCGATTGATCTGCTTGCCGTCGGCAGCGACCAGTTCGCCGTTCTTCGCGGCCTTGAGCTTGAGTTCTTCGCCGGCCACCAGGATCTGGCCCTGGTGCGGGTTTTCCAGCAGGTTGATGCAGCGCAGGAACGTGGACTTGCCGGAGCCGGAGGAGCCGAGGATCGAGATCACGTCGCCGTCGCGGGCGGTCAGCGAGATGCCCTTGAGCACCTCCAGCGAGCCGTAGCGTTTGTGCAAGTTGCGGATTTCAAGCGCGGGCGTGGCCTCAGCCATGTGCGTTCCTCATTGTGTATTCGCTCCTGCTGTTGGTCGCCTTCCTGGCGAGGCGGCCAAGCTAGCATAGCGTTTCAAAGGCAGCCAACAGCGCTACGGGCAGTAAACGGGTGGCATGTGGCAGGTTGTCGCATCGGCGCAGCAGACTGTCGCCCCATCAACAACCGAACAGCCGTTTGAACCCTGCTTTCAGATAAAAGCGTGGTGGCTGTCGCGTAAAAAAGGGCGCGATGTTGCCAGCTTTGGCGGGGGGTTGGAAGCGCTAACCGGCCAAAGGTGGCGGATCTGCCCTTTTATTGTGCGTCGAGGGATTTTGGGGTGTGTTTCCGGTGCGCTGGTTCGTCCATAAAGTGAGTCGCAGGGTAACGTTCTGGCAAAGTGCCATTAATATCAATGGCTTGCGATGACTGTCCGGTCCGGGCGAAATTCCCGGGTTAGAAGGGTTTGAAACATTTTGGCGCAAATATTGCGTGCAGATTCCGGAACGCCCCGTTTGTTTCTTTTTACAAGAAGGAACACAAGCGGGATGCACGCATTCGCTTTTCCTTACAAAGGTAGTTTCAATGAGCAGTACCCAAAGCTCTAACGGCCTCGAACAGGGGCTCAAACCGCGGCATGTCACCATGCTGTCGATTGCCGGGGTTATCGGTGCCGGCCTGTTCGTTGGCTCGGGCCACGCCATCGCTGCAGCAGGCCCGGCCGTGCTCCTGGCTTACGCGGCCGCCGGCATGCTGGTGGTGTTGGTGATGCGCATGCTCGGTGAAATGGCTGTCGCCTCGCCGGACACGGGCTCCTTCTCGACATATGCCGATCGCGCGATCGGTCACTGGGCCGGCTTCACTATCGGCTGGCTGTACTGGTGGTTCTGGGTGCTCGTCATCCCGTTGGAAGCCAACGCCGCCGCCACCATCCTGCATGCCTGGTTCCCTGGCGTGGACATCTGGGCCTTCGCCCTGGTCATCACCATGCTGCTGACCGTGACCAACCTGTTCAGCGTGAAGAACTACGGCGAGTTCGAGTTCTGGTTCGCCCTGATCAAGGTCCTGGCGATCATCGGTTTTATTGTGCTCGGCGTCATGGCGATCTTCGGCTTTCTGCCAGGCAGCCAGGTTAGCGGCGTTTCCCACCTGTTCGATACCCAAGGCTTCCTGCCAAACGGCATGGGCGCGGTGTTGGGTGCCATTTTGACCACCATGTTCTCCTTCATGGGTACCGAGATCGTGACCATCGCGGCCGCGGAATCGAAGAACCCAGGCAAGCAAATCTCCAAGGCCACCAACTCGGTGATCTGGCGGATCGGCTTGTTCTACCTCGTCTCGATCTTCATCGTGGTGGCCCTGGTGCCATGGAACGACCCGGTCCTGGCCAGCCTCGGCTCCTACCAGACCGTGCTTGAGCGCATGGGCATTCCGAACGCCAAGATGATTGTCGACATCGTGGTATTGGTCGCCGTGACCAGCTGCCTGAACTCGGCGCTCTACACCTCGTCGCGCATGCTGTTCTCCCTGGGCAAGCGCGGTGATGCACCGGCCATGTCAACCCGCACCAACAAGAGCGGCACGCCATACTGGGCAGTCATGCTGTCTACTGGCGCAGCGTTCCTGGCCACGTTCGCCAACTACGTGGCTCCGGCTGCAGTGTTCGAATTCCTGCTGGCCAGCTCCGGCGCCATTGCGCTGCTGGTGTACCTGGTGATTGCGATCTCGCAACTGCGCATGCGCAAGCAGCGCATGGCTCGCGGTGAGAAAATCGTGTTCAGCATGTGGCTGTTCCCGGGCCTGACCTACGCGGTGATCGTGTTCATCGTCGCGGCCCTGACCATCATGCTGTTCCAGGAAGCTCACCGCGTGGAGATCCTCGCGACCGGCCTGCTGGCCGTTATGGTCGTCGCTGCCGGCTTGCTGGTAGCGCGTCGTCGCAAACTGGAGAAGCGTGGCGCGGTAGTGCTGAGCTGATTCGTACCGCGTAATGCAAAACGGCCGCTGTCAGTGATGACAAGCGGCCGTTTTTGTTTGTGTCGATTGCTTTGTGTTCATTTGGCATGAACCCAGTCTTCTACGCGTAACCCCGAAACGCGCTCAAACTCCCGCAAGTTGTTGGTGACCACGATAAACCCGCGCGAGCGTGCGTGCCCGGCAATCATCTGGTCGTACGGACCTATGGGTTTGCCGGCCTTTGCAAGTTCGGATCGAATCATTCCATTGTGTGCTGCTGCTTCCTTGTCGAAGGGAAGGACTTCAAGTCGGGCGGCGAATCCCTCGATGACCGCCAGGTTTCTTTCGGGGGCTGCCGATTTTTCCGCGCCGTAAATCAGCTCCATCAACGTGACCGCACTGATGCACAGTTGGCCGTGATGACGGTTGAACGCCTCCCGTACCATTTGTGGCTTGTTCTTGATGGTGAAGATGCAAATGTTGGTATCGAGCATGTACTTGATCATCAGAACGAATCACGCTCCTGATCGGCGGGTTGCTCGCGATCGGCCATGAAGTCTGCCGTAATGCTTTCGCCATCGAACCAACTGTCCCAGGTTTCACCAGCGGGCGTGATGATGCGGCTTCGACCGACGGCGACGACGTCGACTCGTTTCACGTCGTTCGGCATGGCTACAGCTTTCGGCAGGCGAACCGCCTGGCTTCGATTGCTCATGAAAAGAGTTGTCTGTTCCATCTGGGCCTCCTGCGCTTTTGCTGGCGCAATAAGTCCAAAGGATAGGTTTTGTTTTGGATATGTCAATGGGATATACATTGTGGCTGGCGGAAGGAGTGCGCTCGATTCAGGACCAAAAACGGCCGCTGTCAGTGATGACAAGCGCCCGTTTTTGTTTGAGTCGTAACCTTTATTCGGCTTTTTCTTCCGGCGCTTCCAGCGACTCGCGGTAGACATCCAGTGCAGCGCTGAAATCGGTGATGAACTGTGGCTCGCTCAACCATGCCTGGGCGGTCTCGCGGTCCATGCCGTCGGCCCACATGCGGTAGTCGATCAGCATGTCGGCGGCCAGATGGGTGGCGGCCATGCCTTCGTCGTCGGCGTTTTCCATGTCCAGCAGTTCTGGATGGTCGATGATGATAAAGGCCAGGTTCGTCAGCAACACCGAGAGCATTTCGCTGCGGCTGACGGCTTCCGCGTCGCGCATTTTGCTGAACATCGCCAGGGTGTATTCCGGGATCGGCTCGGCGAGGTGGCCAAGGTCATCGTCCAGCGCGGCGGGTTTGCGGCCGTGGATGTTGATCTGCTTGGCTTTGGCTTTTGCGCGCTTGGCGCGTTTCTGTTGCTTGTTCAGGGAGGCCATGGGAACTCAGTTCGGTTTCTGTTGGGTTTGCGCAGCAATGGCGTCGGACGCCGCCACGTAGTCAGCCTGGAAGGCTGGGGATTCGATCCACGCCAAAGCGCCGGCTTCGTCGGTTTCGGTGGACCATTGGCGATATTCGATCAGCGCGGCGAGGATGAAGTCCATCGCGCCTTCTTCACCTTCCTGCTCGTACACCAGCTCCAGCAGCGGGTCTTCGAGGAAAGCCGTGCACATGGCCTGCTGGCTGAGCTTCTCGGCGTCGATCATTTTCTTGAACAGTTCGGTCAGGTCCACCGACTCGAAGTCGATGCGATCGTCGTTCGGGTCCAGCTCGACCGGCGCAGCAGCTCGCTGGGTGCGGTTCTGCTTGGCCTTGGCCTTGGCGCGGGAGGCGCGTTTATGTTGCTTGTTGGCGGAGGCCATGGGCGTCGTTCCGTAATTCGATTAAAAGGGCAGGTGACTCAGCGGCGAGGCACTGTCCGCCCGGGTGTGTCGGGGGCCAGCTCGCCGTTTTGCAGCCAGGACAGTGCAATGGGCCATAGTGTGGCTTGGTATGCGCTGCGAAAAAAGGCGAAATGACCAACTTCCTGCTCGCCGATGTCTTCGGGGGTAATGCGCAGGTGAGTGTTGGTGCTGGCGGTGAAGTAGCCGAGCAGGCGTTCGATGGCCGGGATTGTGCCGTAGGGATCGTCGCTGAGGCTGATCGCCAGGTTTTTCGCGGTGACGGCAGCGAAGTGTCTGACATGAATGTCCTGGCCGCTGGGACGCTTCTCGTAACGCGCGGTGGGCGTGCTCCAGTCGCGCACTACACCGGCTGGCGTGTCTTCCAGCCAGCCGAGGCGTTTGCCGGGAAAGTAGCCGCAGAGCATCGTCACCAGCGGCATCACAACATGCCACTTGCCAAACATCCGCCAGCGATGAGCGGGTTCATAGTCGCGCCAGTAAGCGAATTGCGCGCCGACCGTCACCAGGCGACGGATTAGCTGTCCGGACGCTCCCAGCCCCGCTGCACAGCCACCAAAGCTGTGACCGACCACATCGATCGGCTGACCTGGAAACTCACGCTGTGCGCGCTTGAGCATCGCCTCGAAGTCCAGGGCGCCCCAGTCGGACCAGGACGCCTTCAGTCCTTTCATCGATGCGGGCCGTGATTCGCCGATGCCGCGGTAGTCGTAGGTGATGACATCGAAGCCGTTGGCAAACAGGTAATCGGCGAAGCGCGAGTAGTGTCGGCAGCGCACCGATGTGGCGGCGTTGATGATGACGACTGCCCGGAAAGCGTCCGGCTCCGCATGCCGCCAGGTGAAGCCGCCAAGGACGAAACCGTCGGCGGCGGGTTGCTTGAACGGTTCGCCCGAAGCGCCAGTTGTTAGCGGCAGCTCGATTTGAGTGGGGGCGAGGGATGCCATGTCCTGCACATTCATTGGCGTCGGACCTTTGCGGGTAGCTGACAACAATAGTCTTCACGCCGCGTATGAACAATCCATCACGGTTCCTGATGAAGTCGCTCTTCAAGCACTGCCCGCTCTCGATCCAGTTCCGCGCGTAACTCTTCCTCGCTCGGCAGTACCAGTTGGTATTTGCTGGCAAATAATTGTTCGTTGCCCTCCAGCACTGAGTAGCGCACTACGGACTCATCCTTTTGCGCGCAGAGAATGATGCCTACAGTGGGGCCGTCTTCTTCTCCCCGCTTGAGGTCGTCGTACATGCGCACGTACATGTCCATCTGGCCTACATCCTGATGGGTCAGTTCACCACGCTTGATATCGAAGATGACGAAGCACTTGAGCAGGTAGTTGTAAAAAACCAGATCGATGTAGAAGTCCTTGCTCTCGGTGCTGATGCGCTGTTGCCGGGCGATGAAAGCAAAGCCTTTGCCCAGTTCGAGCAGGAAATCCTGCAACTGTTCGATCAGAGCCTGTTCGATCTCGCTTTCCTGAAGCCTGCCGGCACTGGGCAGGCCAAGGAATTCCAGCACAACCGGATCGCGGATGAAGTCCCGAGGGCTGGCCTTCATTTGCTGAATATTGGTGGTTGCTTCCTGAATGACGGGGCAGCGATCGCGGCTCGCCAAAAGACGTTCGTAGTACAGGGTATTGATCTGGCGCTCCAGCGCTCGGCTTGACCAGTTTTGGGTGGCAGACTCGTTCATGTACCAGAGGCGGGCGTTTTCGTTGTCGACTCTTAGCAGCCTGCGATAGTGGGTCCAGCTCAATTCGTGACGCAGTGCGTCACAAATTGGGAACGCTTGGTAGAACAGGCGCATATACCGAAGGTTGGAGGCGTCGAAGCCCTTGCCGAATTCCGCTGTAAGTACCTTGGCCAAGGTCGAAAGCAATTGTTTTCCATACCCCGCCCGCCGGGCTCCTTCCTGCTCGAATTCGACAATATGCCGACCGATTTGCCAGCAGCTTTGCACTTGAATGGTATCGACCGCGCGCAATACCTTCTGTCGTGCCTGGCGGATCAGCTCACCAAGATTGCCGAGCAGTGAGGTGATTTTTGGGTCTTGTGTGTCATCGGGGACGAGGGCGCTCATGGAGTCTTCCGCAATAAGCTGAACAGGCAGAAGAGAATGGCAAGAGAGCATGGGTCGATGCTGCAGGGCGCAGCTGAAAAGACCGAAGGACCGGACTGATAGGCGTGAAGGGTGACGGAGCGATTCACGTAGTACGTTTCGTAGTGGCTCCAAGTACAAATCGTTCTAGAACACGACGACGGCGCCGGAAATCAAAATTGAGTAACGATTGGGTTCCATGGAGCCCGGGAGTCGTCATCATGAAATCTGTGAAGTCACTGTTCCTGCCCTTTGTCGCCATCGGTGTGTTGATGTTTCCGATTGCACCGCACGCTGCCAGCCTCGAGCCGATCGACAATTCGGGCGTGCAGGTTCAACGGCAGGAACAAAACGGAATTACCTACCTGTCTGGTGGTATCGGTGAGGATGAGGCGAAAGCGATCCAGCAAACCACCGGTTACAACCTGCATATGACGTTCTCTGTCGGCGTCGAGAACAAATATATTCCGGACGTCGATGTAGTCATTCATAACGCGCAGGGACAGAGCGTGTTGACCCTGACTCAAGCGGGTCCGCTGGTTTACGTCCAGCTGCCTCCTGGCAAGTACACGGTGGTTGCGACCCGTGCTGGTGAACAGCGGCGTGATACCACGGATGTTGGCACGGGAACCGCGCGCAATCTGGTATTTCACTGGAATGGTGATGTCTAGCCGAGTGTAGGCGTGAACGATTTCGTCAGCGTTCAAATCCGCAAACAGCAGCTTTCACTGCTGTTTGCGGAACATCGCGCGCTAGAGTTTTCGGTTTGCCAGCGTGCGATGGATGGTTTGCTGAACAAACACCTGGGGGATGGAGTTAGCGGATACTGCCGATGTTGCCTTTGTTGCCTTTTACGGTGACGGATACTTTCTTGAAGATGAAGTAGTTTTCTTCGTTCACTTCATAGCGAGGGGCGACGATCAGGTCGGCGCCGGAAGATTTGACCGCTTTGTAGGCCGCAGCAGATTTAACCGCGCTGACGGGATCCAGACCAAGGCCGCTCAAGGCGCCGCTCTGACCGCCATAGCTGACGCCGTCGGCAAATTGGGAATCGCCGCCGAATTTGAGGAAACCGAACAGAACGTTGACCGAAGACTGGCCGGAGATCGCGTCACCGACAGCGATGTCCGCTTTCAGGTCGGCTTTGACGGTGCTGTCGATTGGCGAGGACGGCTGGCTGTTGTTGTAGCTGACGCAGCCGCTGGCGGTGGCAATGATTGTCGATAGGGCGAGGAACTTCAAAAGCGTGTTCAATAGCTGCTTCCTTACGTTTAAACGTGAATGCATGCAGGCAAATTGGCTGCTGCAGTATTTTCACCGGGTAAGCGTGTGCCCTCTATGAGAGGGATCCTAGAGCGCTGTATGAAGAGTTGGCACAAATCTAGGGAAGGAGTGCCTTGTAGGCGTAGGAATTTTCGTTTGCGATGGATTTGGTTAAATCCCGGGCATAAAAAACCCTGAATCTCGCAATTCAGGGTTTCGTTCACTCAGTGACGGCTGGCGATCAGAGCGAGGCTACCAAGTGCGTGAAGGCAACTCGCAAGGGATTGGTTTCCACGCTCAGAAGCTTGATAGCCAGCGCACAGCAGACCACGATCAGCATGGGCTTGATTAGCCGTGGGCCGACCCGAACAGCGGCGCGCGCACCCAATTGCGCGCCGATAAAGGCCGCCAGGGCCATGGCGATTGCGATCGGCCAGATGATCACCCCTTTGGTAATGAACACCGACAGCGAACCCAAGTTGCAGGAGGCATTGGCAAGTTTGGTAAAGCTCATGGCTCGCATCATGCCCAAGCCGCAGAGAAGAACGAACCCGACGATAAAGAACGAGCCCACGCCGGGACCAAATATGCCGTCGTAAAAGCCCAGTATTGGCGCCACGGTAAACGAAAAAAGCAGAATGCCAATTCTCTTGCGTCGATCTTCGTTGGTCAGCTTTGGAGATAGCGCAAAATAGATGGCCACCAGAATCAGCATGATCGGTACGCAAACTTCCAGATAGCGCTTATCGATAGAGCTGACGAGCAAGGCACCACTGGCACCGCCAACGAATCCGCAGATAACCAGGAAGCGGCCCTCTCTCCATTCGATCATTCCCTTGCGGGCAAAGGTAACTGTTGCCGATATGGTCGCCGAAGCCGCCTGGAATTTGTTGGTGGCTATCGCACTGATGGGATCGACACTGGCTAAAAGCAAGGCAGGCAAAGTAATCAGCCCGCCACCACCGGCAATTGCATCAAAAAAGCCGGCGCAAAAAGCAACGAGCGCCAACATGCCAATTACATCCCAAGACATTACATTCCCTCCTTGGTGTTATTGCCCATTAATCCCATGACTGTTCGTTCAGGCAGCTCCGCTTCCGATTCTGCTCAGCTTCATGATCAGGGTATGTCGTCCATTTCCGTTAAATCGGACGGAGAGTTCAGACAGACTCGTGAGACTGGCAAAAATGGCCGATGACCGCACCTGAAACTTCTCGGCCTCGCAAGCGTTAAGGCGCTTGCTGGCGTGGCGATAGGGAGGTGGGGGGTTACTGACTTATGAGTTTCGTTCGGACGCTACGACGCGTGGCCTACTGCTCCACACCCCCCGGCACTACCGAGCTTTTTCTTGGGAACCGAGCATATTTTTACTATTTTTCCTCGCCGCCAGAGTCGAGCATGATCCAGCGAAACCAATAATAACTGACCGTTTCAGCGGTCGGCATGGGAGTAGCGTGTGCTCGATCTCAACTACTGGCAGCAGCGGGCTGCCCGGCAAACATTCATTTCAAATGCCTTGATCGCAGGGCAGCAGGTTGCGTGCGCTTCGGGTGCGACTTTCGAGGTGATCAACCCGGCGACCAACCAGCTGTTGGCCTGTGTCACCGCCTGCGGCGAGGACGAAGTGAACCTTGCCGTGCGCTCGGCTCGCCGGGCGTTCGAAGAGGGGCCGTGGGCCCGTATGGCCCCGGTGGAACGCAAGAAGATCCTGATCCGGCTCTCCGAACTGCTGCTGGCCAACCGCGAGGAGCTGGCACTGCTCGACTCGCTGAGCATGGGCAAGCCGGTCATGGATGCCTACAACATCGATGTACCTGGCGCGGCCCATGTGTTCGCCTGGTACGGTGAAGCCCTGGACAAGCTCTACGACCAGGTTGCGCCGACCGCGCGCAATGCCCTCGCCACCATCACTCGCGAGGCCCTGGGGGTGGTTGCTGCCGTGGTGCCATGGAATTTCCCGCTGGACATGGCGGCCTGGAAGCTCGCCCCGGCATTGGCCGCCGGTAATAGCGTGGTCCTCAAACCCGCCGAGCAGTCGCCATTCTCTGCCTTGCGACTGGGGCAGTTGGCGCTCGAGGCCGGCATACCGGAAGGGGTATTGAATGTTGTCCCGGGCCTGGGCGAAAGCGCCGGCAAGGCCCTGGGGCTGCATCCTGATGTGGACTGCCTGGTGTTCACCGGCTCGACCCAGGTCGGCAAGTACTTCATGCAGTACTCGGCGCAGTCCAACCTCAAGCAGGTCTGGCTGGAGTGCGGCGGCAAGAGCCCGAACCTGGTCTTCGAAGACTGCCAGGACCTGGATCTGGCCGCGGAAAAAGCCGCGTTCGGCATTTTCTTCAATCAGGGCGAAGTCTGCTCGGCCAACTCCCGGCTTTACGTGCAACGCTCTATCTACGATGAGTTCGTCGAGCGCCTGATCGCCAAGGCTCGGACCTGGATGCCCGGTGATCCGTTGGACTCACAAAGCAGGGCAGGTGCGATCGTCGATAGCGAGCAAGCCACCCGCATCATGAAGGCGATCGAGCAGGCACGGGGTGAAGGCGCGAAGCTCCTGGCAGGCGGCGATCGCCTGACGATCAATGGGTCTTCGAACTTCATCCAGCCGACGATCTTCGCTGACGTGGGTAGAAACATGAGCCTGGCGCGTGATGAAGTGTTCGGTCCGGTGCTGGCCATCAGTGCCTTCGACTCCGAAGAAGAGGCGATTGAGTTGGCCAACGACAGCATCTACGGGCTGGCCGCTTCAGTCTGGAGCGATGACCTGAACCGCGCTCATCGGGTGGCCCGGGCATTGAAGGCCGGGACTGTTTCGGTCAACACCATGGATGCACTGGATGTCGCCATTCCTTTTGGTGGCGGCAAGCAGTCCGGTTTCGGGCGCGATCTTTCCCTCCATTCGTTCGACAAGTACACGCAACTCAAAACCACCTGGTTCCAGCTTCGTTGAGACCGACCACGTCGCAAGGCGTGGCAGGGAAAACCCATCTGCACGCACCCCTCGGGGTGGCGTGCTTTTCCTGCTTGCGGGGCTGCTGGAGCGGTCATTCAGCACCCATTGGTCGACTCACCCTAACGGGTGATATCGGCAGTTTTGCGAGCGTGGGAACATCATTTCAACCCCGGCACCAGTCACCTCGTGTCGCTCCCAACCGTACTTTCGGCGAGTCTTTGAAGTGGAAAACGATCGGTTTTTTTCTGCGCAATGGTTCGAACAGATGGCCAAGGTGACCGAGAGTATCGGCCAACCGGGATTCGCCGCGACGCTGTTCGAAACCCTGGGCTGTATCTGGCCCATTCAGGCGACGACGCTGTACCTGTATCCCCATGGCGGTATGCCCAGCGCGCTGTTCGAACTGGACGGTCCCTGGCTGCCGCAAGGCAATGTGCGCCAGTACCTGTCCGGATTCTATCTGCTTGATCCGTTCTACGGTGCCTGTGTGGAAGGCGTCAGCTCCGGTTGCTACGACCTCGCTGACGTCGCTCCCGACCACTTCGAACTCAGCGAGTACTACCAGTCGTTCTATCGGCACTCGCACCTGCAGGATGAGTTGAACTACATCCTGCAGTCTGCTCCCGGGCTGAGCCTGGCTGTCTCACTGGCGTTCACGGAAAAGCTCGACGCGGCTACGACGCAGCAGTTCAAGTGCATTACGCCCTGGATCCTGACCTTGCTGGGCAAGCATTTTGTCGGCCTGGACACGCGCGGCGCTCGATTTGAAAACCAATTGGAGCAGCGCATCCACTCGGCACTGAACAACTTCGGTTCGTCGATCCTGACCGAGCGCGAATGCCGAATCGCCCAACTGATCCTGCGTGGCCATTCGACCCGCTCCCTGGCCGAGCGCCTCGGGGTGTCGGAGGACACCATCAAGTCTCATCGCAAGAACGTCTACTGCAAGCTCGACATCGGCACGCAATCGGAGCTGTTTTCACTGTTTATCGATTCGTTGGCCGAAGCTCAGGGCGTGCTCAGCAAAGACCCTCTTGAAAGCTACATGAGCAAGACCCGCTGAGCGGACTTGCTACCCCTCGCGTGACTACCAACAAAAGAGAAAAAAGCCATGAATGCACCCTTCGAACCGAAACGGCAGACTGAGGATTACCAGAAGTCCGATGCCGCCCACCACATCCATGCGTTTGTGGATCAAAAGGCGCTCAATGCCGAAGGTCCTCGGGTGATGGTCCGCGGCGAGGGCCTGTATCTCTGGGACAACGACGACAAGCGTTACCTGGACGGCATGTCGGGCCTGTGGTGCACCCAGCTCGGTTATGGTCGCAAGGACCTGAGCGCTGCGGCGGCTGCGCAGATGAACCAGTTGCCGTACTACAACATGTTCTTCCACACCACCCACCCAGCGGTGATCGAACTCTCCGAGCTGCTGTTCAGCCTCCTGCCGGGCCACTACAGCCACGTCATCTACACCAACTCCGGCTCCGAAGCGAACGAGGTGCTGATCCGTACCGTTCGCCGTTACTGGCAGGTTGTCGGCAAGCCGCAGAAGAAGATCATGATCGGCCGCTGGAACGGTTATCACGGCTCGACCCTGGCGGCCACTGCGCTGGGCGGGATGAAGTTCATGCACGAGATGGGCGGCCTGATTCCGGACATCGCGCACATCGATGAGCCTTACTGGTACGCCCAGGGCGGCGAGCTGACCCCGACCGAGTTCGGTCGTCGCTGCGCCTTGCAACTGGAAGAGAAAATTCTTGAGCTGGGCGCCGAAAATGTCGCGGGCTTTATCGCCGAACCCTTCCAAGGCGCTGGCGGCATGATCTTCCCTCCCGAGAGCTACTGGCCGGAAATCCAGCGCATCTGCCGTCAATACGATGTGCTGCTGTGTGCCGATGAAGTGATTGGTGGCTTTGGTCGCACGGGCGAGTGGTTCGCCCACGAGCACTTCGGTTTCGAGCCGGACACCCTGTCGATCGCCAAGGGCCTGACCTCCGGCTACGTGCCGATGGGTGGCCTGGTGCTGGGCAAGCGCATTGCCGACGCGCTGGTGGAGCAGGGCGGTGTCTTCGCCCACGGCCTGACCTATTCCGGACACCCGGTCGCGGCCGCGGTGGCGCTCGCCAACCTCAAGGCACTGCGTGATGAAGGCATCGTTCGCCAGGTGAAGGAAGACACCGGGCCGTACCTGCAGCAGATTCTGCGCGAGGTGTTTGGCAACCACCCGATGATCGGCGAGATCCAGGGCGCGGGCCTCGTCGCGGCCTTGCAGTTCGCCGAGGACAAGGCGACACGCAAGCGCTTCGCCAACGAAAACGACCTGGCCTGGCAATGTCGCACCTTTGGTTTTGAAGAGGGCGTGATCATTCGCTCGACGCTTGGCCGCATGATCATGGCGCCGGCACTCGTGGCAACGCGCACAGAGCTGGACGAGCTGGTGGAAAAGACCCGCATCGCGGTAGACCGCACCGCACGGATCGCGGGAAAGCTCTGAAGTCATCTGTGAGCGGGTTGGTGATCGACAGCGTTACATCAGCCTGCGTGCCTATCGATTGAACAAGAGGCTGCCCGACATTGGGCAGCCCGCCCTTCAGCAGATCAATTCACTCACGGTATCCGTTCTTCGGATACCGCAGCGTCCTGCATTCAAATTTTCAGGAGTCAGCAATGAATACAATAACAAGCGTGGCCGATACTCCTTCCCATCATTCCCCGTCGGAATCGGTTTCGCCCGGCAGGTTTCGACAATCCCTCGGTCTTACCGCCCTGGTCCTCTTCGGCCTGGCGTACATGGTCCCGCTGGCGGTGTTCACCACCTATGGCCTGGTGACCCAGATGACCAAGGGCCACTTGCCCACCGCCTACCTGCTGACCCTCGCCGCCATGCTGCTGACCGCCTACAGCTACGGACGCATGGTGCAGGCGCATCCGTATTCGGGGTCCGTGTACTCCTATACGCGCAAGGCGTTCGGCAGCTACTTTGGCTTCATGGCCGGCTGGACCTTGTTGCTGGACTACATCTTCCTGCCGTTGCTCAGTTATCTGCTGATCGGCATCTACATGTCCGAATACTTCCCCGCGGTTCCCGCTGCGGTGTGGGTGCTCGGCTCCATTGCCCTGGTGACCTTCCTCAACCTGATCGGCATCGAATCCATCACCCGGGTCAACCTGTTGCTCGTGGTTGTCCAGTTGGTCTTCATCGTGGTGTTCGTTGCGTTGTCGATCCACAACCTGGGGGATCAAACAGAGCCGGTTTCGCTGCTCGCACCCTTCCATCATGAAGGCTTCAGCGTTCCGTTGATCATGACCGGCGCAGCGGTCCTGTGCCTGTCCTTTCTCGGCTTCGACGCCGTGTCCACAATGGCCGAGGAGACACCCAACCCACGGCGCCTGATCCCCCTCGCGATCATGGTGGTGAGCCTGCTCGGTGGCCTGCTGTTTGTCCTGGTTTCGTATTTCGCGCAAATGGTCTATCCGCAATGGAACACCTTTGCCGACCCGGACTCGGCGTCGCTGGACGTCATGCGCCGCGTGGGTGGAGAACTGCTGGTGACCGCCTTTACCGCCACCTATGTGGCCGGCTGTTTTGCCTCGGCGATGGTCTCCCAGGCCAGCGTCTCCCGGGTGCTGTTCGCCATGGGCCGCGATGGCGCGCTGCCTCGGGTGTTCGGCAGGCTGGTCTCGAAGAAGCGCGTGCCGGCCACCGCGATCATGCTGGTCAGCCTGTTCTCCCTGATTGCCCTGTTCATCACCCTCGATACCGTGGCCAACATGATCAGCTTCGGCGCGCTCTTCGCGTTCTCGGCGGTGAACCTGGCGGTCATCAAGCATTATCTGGTCGACCAGAAGCTGCGCGGCGCCAGGAACTGTCTGATATACGGCGTGGTGCCGGCCCTGGGGTTCCTAAGCACTATTTGGCTGTGGACCAGCCTGTCCAGCATGTCGTTCGTGATTGGGCTGTGCTGGATGGGGTTGGGGCTGCTTTGTTTGCTGGGCGTAACGCGTGGGTTCCGGGTGAAGCTGCCGGAGTTGCAGATGGCGGAGTGATCGGAGCGCAGAGGCCGGACTGCGCCCGCCGTCCCTCGTGATCGCCGACCAGGCTTTCACGGGGGGCTTACAGGGGAGCAAACCATAGAAAGCAAAAAACCCGCACCAGGCGGGTTTTTTGTGTGCTTTCAGGTGTGCTTGGCATCACCTGAAAACGGAAGGTGGTGCCCAGAGACGGAATCGAACCGCCGACACGGGGATTTTCAATCCCCTGCTCTACCGACTGAGCTATCTGGGCAACGGGGCGCATTAAACTGGTTTTTCAGGGGGTCGTCAAGCAAGTTATCAAAAAATATTTAATTATTACCGTCGCTTACGATCCGACCCCCGATTTCAAGGGCTTACTCCGCAGGCGGAACGTAGCCTTCGGCCTTGGCGTATTCCTCGCCGGAGAAGTACTTGTCCATCTCGCCCTGAAGATATTTGCGGTCTTCGGCGTTCATCATGTTGAGGCGCTTTTCGTTGATCAGCAGGGTCTGGTGTTTTTGCCAGTCGGCCCAGGCCTTGGCCGAGACGTGGTCAAAAATGTCCTGGCCTTTGGCACCCGGGAATGGAGCACGCTCCAGGGCGGGCAATTCTTCTTTGTACTTGCGGCACATGATGGTGCGGGTCATGACGACTCTCCTGCGTTCAATACGACGGCCGCGCGTTCGAGCAAGGTCTTGACCGGGGCGGCAAGGCCCAGGCGCGGCGGGGTGGCGAGGTTATACCAGAGCCAGTCGGCCTCGGCCACGTGAAGGCCGGCCTCCTGGACCTGAACCAGCCAGGGTTCGATGGATAACTGGAAATGGCTGAAGGTGTGCACCAGGTTCGGCAGTGCCTGCTGGTTGCCCAGCGCCAGCGAGTGCTGCGTGGCGAGGTGTTGCAGGTCGTCGAGGTCATCGAGTTCCGGCAAGCTCCATAAACCGCCCCACAG
Organism: Pseudomonas sp. YuFO20; assembly: GCF_035064975.1. Lineage (NCBI taxonomy): Bacteria > Pseudomonadati > Pseudomonadota > Gammaproteobacteria > Pseudomonadales > Pseudomonadaceae > Pseudomonas > Pseudomonas sp. YuFO20. The sequence goes on along the minus strand of NZ_JAXDEO010000005.1, from coordinate 118,875 downwards.
GCCCGTGGAGGGGCGACGGTAAAGCAGGATCGCACCTTCGGCATTGGCGAGCATCGGCATCAGCGTGCGTTTCTGCGGGATGGCTTTGCGTGGTTTGGGAATCGGGTAGCGGGTTTCCAGGCCGAGCATGTGCGCTTCACAACCCTTTTCCAGCGGGCAGAGCAGGCAGCTCGGCTTGCTGCGAGTGCAGAGCGTGGCGCCCAGGTCCATCATCGCCTGGGTGTAGGCGTTGACCCGATCGTGCGGCGTAAAGCGCTCAGCGTTTGCCCAGAGCTGTTTGGCCACCTTGGGCTCGCCCGGGTAGCCCTCTTGTGCGGTAAAGCGTGCCAGCACGCGCTTGACGTTGCCGTCGAGGATGGGTGCGCGCAGGCCCATGCTGATGCTGGCGATCGCGCCGGCCGTAGACAGGCCGATGCCGGGCAGGTCGGTGAGTTTTTCAACATCACGTGGAAACTCACCGCCGTACTGCTCGACGACGATCTTCGCGGTCTTCTGCAGATTGCGCGCGCGGGTGTAATAACCAAGACCCGTCCACAGGTGCAGCACTTCGTCCTCGGGCGCCGCGGCCAAGGCCTCGACCGTCGGCAGCGACGCCATGAACCGGTCGAAGTAATTCAGCACGGTGCTGACCTGGGTTTGCTGCAACATGATTTCCGAGACCCACACCCGATACGGGGTGATGCCCTGTTGCCAGGGCAAGTCGTGACGGCCGTGGCGGTCGAACCATTCCAGTACCGCCGATGAAAACTGCTCGGCTCTCATCGCTTGAACAGCCCCTTGAGTGCGTCCTTGAGTTCCGGGCTGACCTTGTCGCCCAGTTTCTCGTCGATTTTTTCGCCGATGCGCTCGCCCGCCAGTTTGCTCGCGACCTGACCCATGCGTTCGTTGTCCAGGCGGCAGGCCTTGGCGCCAAGCTCCAGCGGGCCGCGGCAACGCAGCGGCCACTGGATGCCGACAAATTTCTCGTTCACCTGGCAAGCCGGGTCCGGCATGTCGCTCTTGTCGCCTTCGACGATGATGCCCACGCGGTAATCCATGCCCAGGACGCGCAGGTCGACGTCGCCGTCGCCGTTGACGGTCATGCCCGGGATGCGCACTTTCAGGTCCGGGTTGCTGGCGACGCCGTTACGGAAGGTCAGGTTGCCCTTGAGCTCCTGGAACGGTGTGTCCTTGCCCCGCGGCTCGCCGCTAAGGGACTTGCGGTTGAGTGTGGCGATGCCTTTGCACAACTGCTGTTCGAGGTTGGCATTGAGCAGCACGCCGTTGTTGATGACGAAACTGGCGTTGCCGTTGAGGGTCTCGATCAGCGCTTTCTGGCTGTTGCCGCTACCGGTGAGGGTGCTGTTGAGCGTTACCAGGCCCTTGACCGGTGGTTCCTTGCCCTGGCTTTCGAGGATTTTTTCCGCGGGCACCCGGCTGATCTGCGTCTGCATGTTCAACACAGGTGCCTGCTGGCGCACATCGAGGGTGCCTTTGGCATCGAAGTTGCCCTCGTACAGGTCACCGCGCAGGCTCGTCAGGGTCAACAGTCCGTCCTGGCCGTTGGCCTTGAGTACGGCGTTTTTGATCGGCAGCTTTTCCAGTGTCAACTGGCCGAAGGTCAGGTCGGCGTCTACATCCAGCTTGGCCAGGCGTTCCACCGGCAACAGGCGTTCGTTACTCCATGCTTCCTTGGTCGGGGATTGCGGCAGCGGTGTGCTGCCGGCCCCGGCCATGGCATCGGCTTCGGTGCTCGCGACTTCGGCCTGGCGCACTTGCTTGGCGCTGTTGGCCTCGGCCGATTTCGGCGGCAGGTAACGGTCGACGTTGAAGGTGTCGGCCTTGAGGGTTGCGCGCAGGGATTGCTTGGCAAAGTCCTCGACGGCGATGCGACCAGTGAAGGTGCTGTCGTCGACTTTCAGGTTGAGGTCATCCAGCGTGAGGCTGGAAGGCGTGCCGGCCAGGCGCGTGGCCACTTCGACCTTGCTCAGGCTGCCTTCGGCCATGGCCGGGAGTTTCTGGCCGATGCTGTCGACGAATTTCGCCAGGTCGAACTGGGCAATCGACAGCCCGCCGCTGACCTGTGGGGTCTTGTCCAGGTCATTGACCTTCAGCTCACCCAGCGCTCGGAGTTGGTTGGCGGAGACCTTGATCCCGGTCCATTCGGCGACGTTGGCGGCCTTGTCCAGCAGCAACTGACCCTGGGCGGCGAAGGTCATGGTCTTGCCTTGCAGCGGATCGCCGGCGACTTCGCCGGACAGCTTCATGTCTTCGAGCTTGTAGCGCTGTAGCGCACGCTCGAAACGCAGTTCGCCGGCGAGCTCGGTGCGCACCCGCAGAACCGGCTGGTTGGTGCCCAGGAATGCTGTGAGCTTGACCGGTATATTGGTGGAATCGTGCACCGGGCCGGTACTGAGCTGGATGCTTTCGGCGCTGAATTGCTTGCCGGTTTTCTCGTCGCTGTATTCAACGCGGGCGTTGTTGACGGTCAGGCTGTCGATGTCCAGGCGAATCGGCTGGGCCGGTTTTTCCACCTGGGCGGTGGTAGGCGATTCAGGTTCGCCGGTGGTCTCGGCAGGTGTGCCCGTGGTTGCAGGCTTGGGCACCTTGCCGATGTCTTCCCAGTTGCCGTGGCCATCCTTGTCGCGGTTCAGGCGCAGGTTCAAGCCTTCAACGCGCACGTCGCTCATCTGCACCTCACGGCGCAGCAACGGCAGCACACGGACCGACAGGCCGAGCATCTGCAAGTCGGCGAACGGATCGGCGGGCTTGGCCAGGGTGGCGACCGCCGCATCGTGCAGCTCCAGGCCCAGCCACGGGAACAGGCTCCAGCCGATATCGCCATTGAGCGTCAGCTCGATGTGGGCCTTGTCGCGGGCTATCTGGCGTATCTCGTCTTTGTAGTCGTTGGGATCGAAGAGGTGGGTCAGGGCGAAGCCCAGCGCCACTACGATCAGCAACAGCCCGAGAAGTACCAGACCCAGGATTTTGCCGAACGCTTTCATGGGCGAGTCCTTGTAGTTAGTCGAATTCGAAATTTAGCCGGGGAGTATAGCGCTCCGCCGCAAGCGACCGGGCAGATCACGAGACAGAGTGTCGAGCATCCAGGCAAAAAGTAATTTTTTCCTACAAATTCGGCGAGTACCGAAGAAGTTGTTCAGCCGTTCGACAATGCCCGGAAGGGAGGTTCCTTCAGTGGCAGGAAAACAGACAACATAGAAATCATGATGTCAGTTTGGTTTTTCGCTCGCTGGCAAATGCTACTCTTCACCCGTTCGTCCGTCCCTGCGCGGCATGATGTCGCACAAAAAAACAGCTTTTCCCTGAAAAACGGTCATGTCTGCGTGCATTGAGGCTGAGGGAGAAGAGTGGCTGGCGAACCTGAATAATAATTGGGGGATACACAATGACCACGAGCATCACGGCGGACGGCCTTCAAGTCGGCCAGCCCGCGTTCCTGTCCAAGGAACGCATCATCGCCAGGCCCGGTTTCAACCGGTGGCTGGTGCCACCGGCCGCGCTGGCCATCCACCTGTGCATCGGCATGGCCTATGGCTTCTCGGTGTTCTGGTTGCCGCTGTCCAAGGCGCTGGGCATCACCGCGCCAGTGGCTTGTGCACCGGACATGGGCTTCATCGCCCAGGTCTTTTCTTCGCAATGCGACTGGCCGATTTCGATGCTCGGCTGGATCTACACCCTGTTCTTCATCTTCCTGGGCTGCTCGGCAGCCATCTGGGGTGGCTGGCTGGAACACGCCGGGCCACGCAAGGCGGGTGTTGTCTCGGCGCTGTGCTGGTGCGGCGGTCTGCTGATTTCCGCGCTGGGGGTCTATACCCACCAGATCTGGCTGATGTGGATCGGCTCGGGGGTCATTGGCGGTATCGGCCTGGGCCTGGGTTACATCTCGCCGGTGTCGACCCTGATCAAGTGGTTCCCGGACAAACGCGGCATGGCGACCGGCATGGCGATCATGGGCTTCGGCGGGGGCGCGATGGTCGGTGCCCCCCTGGCGGCGGCGTTGATGAGCCATTTCGCTTCACCGACCAGTGTCGGCGTGTGGCAGAGCTTCCTGGTCATGGCCGCGATCTATTTCGTGTTCATGATCGGCGGTGCGCTGTCCTATCGTGTACCGCCTACCGGCTGGAAACCTGAAGGCTGGACGGCACCTGCGAAAAAAGCCTCGAACGCGATGATCACCCACCGTCATGTGCATGTGAATGTGGCGTGGAAAACGCCACAATTCCGCCTGGTATGGCTGGTGCTGTGCCTGAACGTATCGGCGGGTATCGGCATCCTCGGCATGGCTTCGCCACTGTTGCAGGAGGTGTTCGCCGGCAAGTTGCTGGGCAACGGCCTGGCATTTGGCCAGCTGGATGTCTCGCAACTGGCCTCGATTGCGGCGATCGCCGCCGGTTTCACCGGTTTGCTGAGCCTGTTCAACATCGGTGGCCGGTTCTTCTGGGCATCGTTCTCGGATTACCTGGGCCGTAAAAACACCTATTTCGTGTTCTTTGCCCTGGGCTTCGGGCTGTATGCATTGATCCCGAACCTCGGTCATCTGGGCAACGTTGCGCTGTTCGTGGCGGCGTTCTGCATCATCCTGTCGATGTACGGCGGTGGTTTCGCGACTGTCCCGGCGTACCTCGCGGACCTGTTCGGTACGCAAATGGTCGGCGCGATCCATGGTCGTCTGCTGACGGCCTGGGCTGCTGCCGGCGTGCTGGGTCCGGTGCTGGTGAACTACCTGCGTGAGTATCAGCTGAGCATCGGCGTTGAACGGGCCGCGGCTTACGACATCACCCTGTACATCCTCGCGGGCCTGCTGGTGTTGGGCTTCCTGTGTAACCTGCTGGTTCGTCCGGTGGCCGACAAGTACTTCATGACCGACGCCGAACTGGCTGCCGAACAGGCGCTGGGTCACGACAAAGGGGCTGACAGCAGCACGTCGCTGGAGTGGAAAGCGACGGCGGGTACCAAGCCTCTGGCGCTTGCCGCGTGGTTGGTGGTGGGCATTCCGTTGGCGTGGGGTGTTTGGGTGACGCTGCAGAAGACGGCGGTACTCTTCCACTAACACCCAACCATGTGGGAGCGGGCTTGCTCGCGAAAGCGGTGTGTCAGTCAACATTCATGTGTCTGAAAATCCGCTTTCGCGAGCAAGCCCGCTCCCACATTTGATCCCCACTGGACGCAAATACTGCGTTTCGACTGCTTGTACTGACATGTACACCATTGGCCGTAGTGGATTCACTCCGTCAGCGATATCACCTCCCGTGTTTCTGTTTCGCGCCCGCGCCCCTATAATGGTTGCCTTTTTCGCCCAATGATTTTGCGGAGCTGGTGATGGCCGAACGTATGGCGTCAGTCGAGCGCGACACTCTGGAAACCCAGATCAAAGCCTCGATCAACCTGGATGGCACCGGAAAGGCCCGATTTGATATCGGTGTCCCTTTTCTTGAGCACATGCTGGACCAGATCGCCCGTCACGGGCTGATCGACCTGGATATCGTCAGCAAAGGCGACCTGCATATCGATGACCACCACACCGTGGAAGACGTCGGTATCACCCTGGGCCAGGCATTCACCAAAGCCATCGGCGACAAGAAAGGCATCCGTCGCTACGGCCACGCCTACGTGCCGCTCGATGAAGCGCTGTCGCGCGTGGTGATCGACTTCTCCGGCCGCCCAGGCCTGCAGATGCATGTTCCGTACACCCGTGCCACCGTCGGCGGCTTCGACGTTGACCTGTTCCAGGAATTCTTCCAGGGCTTCGTCAACCACGCCAACGTCACCCTGCACATCGACAACCTGCGTGGCCACAACACCCACCACCAGATCGAAACCGTGTTCAAGGCTTTCGGCCGCGCGCTGCGCATGGCTGTGGAGCTCGATGACCGCATGGCCGGGCAAATGCCTTCGACCAAGGGCGTCCTGTAATGCAGACAGTCGCGGTTATCGATTACGGCATGGGCAACCTGCACTCGGTGGCCAAGGCCCTCGAGCACGTCGGTGCCGGCAAGGTCCTGATCACCAGCGATGCCAACGTGATTCGCGAAGCCGACCGGGTGGTTTTCCCCGGCGTTGGCGCGATTCGCGACTGCATGGCGGAGATCCGTCGCCTGGGTTTCGATTCGCTGGTGCGTGAAGTCAGCCAGGACCGTCCGTTCCTCGGCATCTGCGTGGGCATGCAAGCCTTGCTCGAGCGCAGTGAAGAGAACGACGGCGTCGACTGCATCGGCCTGTTCCCGGGCCAGGTGAAGTTCTTCGGCAAGGATCTGGTCGAGGATGGCGAGCACCTGAAAGTCCCGCACATGGGCTGGAACGAAGTGAAGCAGAAGGTCAGTCATCCGCTGTGGCATGACATTCCGGACCTGGCGCGTTTCTACTTCGTGCACAGCTACTACATCGCCGCCGGCAATGCCCGGCAGGTGGTGGGTGGCGGTCACTACGGGGTCGATTTTGCCGCAGCGCTGGCCGAAGGCTCGCGATTCGCCGTGCAGTTCCACCCGGAGAAAAGCCATACCCATGGCCTGCAGTTGCTGCAGAACTTCGCCGCGTGGGACGGTCGCTGGTAAATGGCCGTCAAGAAGAAGCCGCCGATCCTGACCCTCACTCCCGAGCAGGAGAGCGAGGCCAATCGCAAGATCAAGCGTTTCATGGAAGATCGCTTCGAGCTCGACCTCGGTTCGTTCGAGGCGGCCGAGATTCTTGAGCTGTTTACCCGTGAAATTGCTCCGCACTATTACAACAGGGCGATTTTCGATGTGCAGACGCACCTCAAAGAGAGGTTCGAAAGCATCGAAAGCGACCTGTGGGCGCTCGAGAAAAACTGATTTCCGAGCCAAGCTGAACATTCGAATTTGAAGGTTTGCCAGATGCTGATTATTCCCGCTATCGATCTCAAAGACGGTGCCTGTGTTCGTCTGCGCCAGGGCCGCATGGAAGATTCCACGGTGTTCTCCGATGACCCGGTGAGCATGGCTGCCAAGTGGGTGGAGGGCGGTTGCCGTCGTCTGCATCTGGTCGACCTGAACGGCGCGTTCGAAGGCCAGCCGGTCAACGGCGAAGTGGTCACGGCGATTGCCAAGCGCTACCCGAACCTGCCGATCCAGATCGGCGGCGGTATCCGCTCCCTGGAAACCATCGAGCACTACGTAAAAGCGGGCGTGAGCTACGTGATCATCGGCACCAAAGCCGTGAAGGATCCGGCCTTCGTTGCCGAAGCCTGCCGTGCGTTCCCGGGCAAAATCATCGTGGGTCTGGATGCCAAGGACGGTTTCGTCGCCACTGACGGCTGGGCCGAAATCAGCACCATCCAGGTGATCGATCTGGCCAAGCAGTTCGAAGCCGACGGCGTGTCCTCGATCGTTTATACCGACATCGCCAAAGACGGCATGATGCAGGGTTGCAACGTGCCGTTCACCGCCGCGCTGGCCGCTGCCACGAAGATTCCGGTGATCGCTTCCGGCGGCATCCACAACCTGGGTGACATCAAGACCCTGCTCGACGCCAAGGCGCCAGGCATCATCGGCGCGATCACCGGCCGCGCGATCTACGAAGGCACCCTCGACGTCGCTGAAGCGCAAGCTTTCTGCGATTCGTACAAAGGCTGAGGACTGACCATGGCGCTGGCCAAACGCATCATCCCTTGCCTGGACGTGGACAACGGCCGGGTCGTCAAAGGTGTGAAGTTCGAGAACATCCGCGATGCCGGTGACCCGGTGGAAATCGCCCGTCGCTATGACGAGCAGGGTGCCGACGAGATTACCTTTCTCGACATCACCGCCAGCGTTGACGGTCGAGACACCACGCTGCATACCGTCGAGCGCATGGCCAGCCAGGTGTTCATTCCGCTGACCGTGGGCGGTGGCGTGCGCACCGTGCAGGACATTCGCAACCTGCTCAATGCCGGTGCGGACAAGGTCTCGATCAACACCGCAGCCGTTTTCAACCCGGAATTCGTCGGCGAAGCGGCGCAGCATTTTGGTTCGCAATGCATCGTGGTCGCGATCGATGCGAAGAAGGTCTCGGGACCTGGCGAAACCCCGCGCTGGGAAATCTTCACCCATGGCGGTCGCAAGCCAACCGGCCTCGACGCCGTTGAGTGGGCGAAGAAGATGGAAGGCCTGGGGGCCGGTGAGATCCTGCTGACCAGCATGGACCAGGACGGTATGAAAAATGGCTTCGATCTGGGCGTCACCCGCGCCATCAGCGATGCGTTGGGCATTCCGGTGATCGCTTCCGGTGGCGTCGGCAACCTGCAGCACCTGGCCGACGGCATTCTCGAAGGCCACGCCAGCGCAGTATTGGCAGCGAGCATTTTCCACTTCGGTGAATACACCGTTCAGGAAGCCAAGGCATACATGGCCCACCGCGGGATTGTGATGCGCTGAACAAACCGCTGCAGGCCAGTGGACATCATGGCGGGCTCAGGGCACTCTTGGGCACGCCATGGATTTCGGTAGCCAGACATGTTTAAAACCATTCTTCTTGTCCTCGCCAGCGCTTCCTTGTTGCTCCTAGGTAGTGCGCGCGCGGCAGACAGCTCCGCCACAGAGCTGGTGTTGCTGACGGAAAACTTCCCGCCCTACAACATGGCCAGGAACGGCAAAAACTTCGCTCAGGACGAGAACATCAATGGCATCGCCGTGGACATCGTCCGTGAGATTTTCAAGCGCGCCGATATCAGCTATAGCCTGACCCTGCGTTTTCCGTGGGAGCGGGTCTACAAGCTGGCACTGGAAAATCCCGGCTACGGTGCATTCGTGATGGCGCGTTTGCCGGACCGCGAGCGGCTCTTCAAGTGGGTCGGGCCGATCGGTCCGGATGACTGGATCATGCTGGCCAAGGCCGACAGCAAAATCTCCCTCGAAACGCTGGAAGACGCGCGCAAGTACAGGATTGGCGCGTACAAGGGCGACGCCATTGCCATGACGCTGGCCAAGCAAGGCTTGAAACCGGTGGTGGTGCTGCGCGACCAGGACAACGCGAAGAAACTGGTCAACGGCCAGATCGACCTGTGGGCCACCGGTGATCCGGCCGGACGCTACCTGGCGCGTCTGGAAGGCGTGAGCGGGCTAAAGACAGTGCTGCGCTTCAACAGCGCCGAGCTCTATCTGGCGTTGAACAAGGACGTGCCGGACGATACGGTGGCCAAACTGCAGGCGGCGCTGGATCAGATGCGCAAGGAAGGCAAGGTGGACGAGATCATGGCGCAGTATCTGTAAGGTAGATCAAAAGATCGCCGCCTGTTGTAGCTGCGGCAGGCTGCGATCTTTTCAGCGGTAAACCCCATCCTTTCCATGCGCAGCCGTCGCGCGATTACCGCGCACGCTGATCATCTGCTTGATATCAATCCACTCGATCCCTTGAGCTTTCAGCTTCGGCAACTCGCGCTCCAGCACCGCCAGGGTCTGCGGATACGGATGCCCGATCATCACCGCTGATCCCTGCTTGTGAGCCAGGCTGATCGCTGTCTGCAACTGGGTGAAAATTGCCGCTTCAGTGCGCTCATCATCCAGGAACACATCACGCGAAACGCTCGCCAATCCAATCTTCTGCGCCTCGGCGGCGGCCACCGTCTGTGCGCTGGTGCGGCTATCCAGGAATAGCTTGTGTCGACGCTGCAAGTCAGCCATCAACCAGGCCATGGCCGGTCGTTGGGCGGTCATGCGGCTGCCCATATGGTTATTGATGCCGGCGGTGTAGGGCACCACCTCAAGGGCGGCGTTCAGGCGTTTCTCAAGCTCGTCGATGGGCAAGTCAGGACGCCAGGCGAACGGCCCGGTGGCCGGGTCCATGGGCATGTGCAGGATGACGATCTTGCCGGCGCGATGGGCTTCGCGGGCGAATTCGGTGGCGTGGGGAGTGTCAGGCATGATCGCCGCGGTTACAGGCCCCGGCAGGGCCAGCACCTGGCGATCCCGGGGCAGGCTCTGCCCCAGGTCATCGATGATCAGCGTGATATAGGCCTTTTGCGGGGCGGGCGCTGCGTGAGCAACACTCGCCAGGCAACACAACAGCCCCAAGGCTAACCGCAATAGCATCTCAGCGGCCGGACGTGATGCTCAGCCCTTTGAGCAGGCTCAGGGCCTGGGCCAGTTGGTAATCGTCGTCCTGCGGCATCGGCTTGGCCTTGCCGCCGGAACTGCTCGGCTTGTCGGCGCCGCCGTTGCCATTGCCCAGGTGACCCTGCAGATCGGCTTCCTTGAAGTAGTCGCCGTCTTGCTCGTTGGTGATCTTGGCCCTGCGCACTTCGATGTCCGGGATGATGCCCTGGGCCTGGATCGAGCGACCGTTGGGCGTGTAGTACAGCGCCGTGGTGATCTTCAGGGCGCGCTCGTTGTTCAGAGGCAGCACGGTTTGCACCGAGCCTTTGCCGAAACTCGGCGTACCCATGACCACCGCACGTTTCTGGTCCTGCAGGGCGCCGGCGACGATTTCCGAGGCCGAGGCGCTGCCGCCGTTGATCAGCGTGACCATCGGCACGGCTTCGCTTTCGTCCTTGCCGGTGGCGGAGAAGCGCAGTTCGGAGTTGGCGATGCGGCCCTTGGTGTAGACGATCAGGCCCTTGGTGATGAAGTGGTCGACCACTTCCACCGCCGCTTGCAGCACGCCGCCCGGGTTGTTGCGCAGGTCGAGGATGATGCCGTTGAGTTTCTTGCCGTTGTCTTTGCGCAGCTTGGCCAGGGCCTTGGACACTTCTTCGCCGGTCTTGACCTGGAACTGGGTGATGCGGATGTAGCCATAGCCCGACTCGAGCAATTGGCTCTTCACGCTCTTCACCTGAATGATGGCGCGGGCCAGGGTCACATCGAACGGGGTGCCGCCGTCGCGGACCAGGGTCAGGGTGATTTTCTGGCCGATCTTGCCGCGCATCTTGTCCACGGCTTCGGTCATGGTCTGGCCGCGAGTGGGCTGGCCGTTGATCTTGACGATGAAGTCGCCCGCCTGGATGCCAGCCTTGGAGGCCGGCGTGTCATCGATCGGCGACACCACCTTGATGAAGCCGTCCTCGGCGCCGACTTCGATGCCCAGGCCGCCAAACTCGCCGCTGGTGCTTTCCTGCAGTTCAGCGAAGTCTTCAGGGCCCAGGTAGGCGGAGTGCGGATCAAGGTTGCTGAGCATGCCCTTGATAGCGTTTTCCAGCAGGGTCTTGTCGTCTACCGGTTCGACATACGCGGCCTTGATCCGATCCATGACCTCGGCAAAGGTGCGCAACTCTTCCAGCGGCAATGGCGCCTTGGTGGTCGCGGCAGTGCCCGCGGGCGCGACTGCCGGGGCCGGCTGAGCGGCGAACGCCAGAGGCGCGCCGATCACCAGGGCGATCGTCAGGGCCAGCGAGGTAAGGCGGGACAAATACAGCATGTCGAACGAACTCCTAATGTAGGTGACTCAGCGCCTATCCTTGCGCGCGGCACCATTGCGCCGGATCACTCGGGTGACCCTGCTGACGAATCGCAAAATACAACGCTGGTGTGTCCTGCCCGCCACTGTTACCGACAGTGGAGATGGATTCACCGGCTTTTACCACGTCACCCGCAGACTTGAGCAGTGTCTGGTTGTGACCATAAAGACTCAAAAAACCGTTACCGTGGTCGAGAATCACCAGCAGCCCGGCACCGCGCAACCAGTCGGCGAACACCACGCGACCGCCATGCACCGCGTGCACGGTGCTGCCGGCAGAAGCGCCGATCATCACGCCGTCCCACTTGGTCCGGGTATCGTCGCCACGGCTTTCACCGAAGCGTGCCAACAGTCGACCATCAACCGGCCACGGAAGTTTGCCGCGGGTAGACGCAAATGCACCGCCAAAAGTTTCGCCTGAGCTTGAAACCAATGCGCCGGGTGTTGATTTAACGGGTTTGCGTGGGGCGTCATCGCTGGCATCTGCCTGCGCCTGGGCCTCACGTAAACGCTTTTTTTCGGCTTCCTGCTGGGCAATCAGCGCTTTCTGTCGCGCCTCTTCTGCCTCACGAGCCTGGCGGGCCAGGGTTTCTTCAATGGTTTTAAGGACTTTAGACAGGTCTGCCTGATCCTGCTCACGGGCTGCCAGTTTCTGGTCGCGAGCTTTCACGTCTTCGTTGAGCTTGGCCAGGACTTGCTGGCGCTCCTGGCGAACCTTCTCGAGTTCGCCACGCTGGGTTTCGAGGCTGCTCTGCTGCACCAGCAATTGCGCTTGCTGCAGACCGATGTCTTTTTCGACATTGGCCAGCTGGCGCAGGGTTTCGTTGAAATTCTTCAGCTGCTCCAGGCGGGCCTGGCTCAGGTAGTCGTAATAAGTGAGCGTGCGGGCGAACTTCTCGGGGTTCTGCTGGTTGAGCAGCAGTTTCAAGTACTCCTGGCGGCCGTTCTGATAAGCCGCGCGGGCCTGGATGGCGATCAGTCGCTGCTGTTCAGTGCGCGCGCTCTGGAGTTTTTTTTTCTCCGCATCGAGTCGCTGCAACTCGGATTCGCTTTTCTGCAGCTCTTTTTGCAGGGCTTCGACCTGCTTTTCGAGCTTGCCCATCTCGGTTTCGGTGCCCTTGAGGTCTTTTTGCACGCCGGACTTTTCTTGCTGCAGCTTGCCCAGCAGTTTTTTCAGCTCGGCAATGTCCTGACGCGTGGCGTCCAACTGTTGCTGGGTTTGCGCGCGCTCGTCGGCGAAGGCCGGTTGGAGCAGGCAAGTCAGGGCAAGGGCTATCAGGACGCGGAGCATAGAGGCGGGCGACACCAGGGAAAGGGACGTCCTAGTATGCCCGCCAAGCGCAGCAAAAAAAATGCCCATTTCTGACTGTGTGATGACTGGACCCAAAAACACCCTAAAACCAATGTGGGAGCGGGCTTGCTCGCGAATGCGATGGGTCAGGCGACGACGATGTCGACTGATACTGCGCATTCGCGAGCAAGCCCGCTCCCACAGGGTTTTATGGTGTTCGGGAAATCCTGGTCAGACCAGAATCGAAGTCCCGGTCATTTCCGCCGGTTGTTCCAGGCCCAGCAGTTTCAGCATGGTCGGTGCCACGTCCGCCAGCACGCCGCCTTCGCGGACTTTCAGGTCGCGCTTTCCGACATAGATGAAGGGCACCGGCTCGGTGGTGTGCGCGGTATGGGCCTGGCCGGTGGCCTCGTCGGACATTTGCTCGACGTTGCCATGGTCGGCGGTGATCAGGGCTTCGCCGCCGACTTTATCCAGCGCTTCGACGATGCGGCCGACGCAAAGGTCCAGGCACTCGACCGCCTTGACCGCCGCTTCGAACACGCCGCTGTGGCCAACCATGTCGCCGTTGGCGTAGTTGACCACGATCACGTCGTAACGCTGGTTTTCGATGGCGTCGACGATGCGGTCGGTGACTTCCGGTGCGCTCATCTCCGGCTGCAGGTCGTAGGTGGCGACTTTCGGCGACGGGATCAGGATGCGCTCTTCGCCCGGGAAAGGTTCTTCACGACCGCCGGAGAAGAAGAAGGTCACGTGGGCGTATTTTTCGGTTTCGGCGATGCGCAGCTGGGTCTTGCCGTTTTTCGCCAGGTAGTCGCCCAGCACGTTTTCCAGGCTGCCGGCAGCGAAGGCCGAAGGTGCAGGAATGCTGGCGGCGTACTGGGTCAGCATGACGAAGCCGGCCAGTTTTGGCTGACGGGCACGCTCGAATTCCTTGAAATCGTCTTCGACGAACACGCGGGTCAGTTCTCGGGCGCGGTCGGCGCGGAAGTTCATGAACACCACGGCGTCGCCGTCTTCGACCTTCACCGGCTCACCGATGGAGGTGGCTTTGACGAACTCGTCGCTCTCGCCACGCGCGTACGCGGCCTGCAGGCCTTCCTGGGCGGTGGCGGCGTTGAATTCGCCATTGCCGTCGACGATCAGGTTGTAGGCCTGGGATACACGGTCCCAGCGGTTGTCGCGATCCATGGCGAAATAACGGCCGATGAGGCTGGCGATGCGGCCTTTGCCCAGGGCCTGGAAGGTGGCGTCCAGCAGTTCGATCGACGATTGCGCGCTTTTCGGCGGGGTATCGCGGCCGTCGAGGAAGGCGTGCAGGTAGATTTTTTCAGCGCCGCGCTTGGCGGCCAGTTCGGCCATGGCGACCAGGTGATCCTGGTGGCTGTGCACGCCGCCATCGGACAGCAGGCCCATGAAGTGCACGGCTTTACCGGCGGCGACGGCTTTGTCCACGGCGGCGCAGATGGTCGGGTTCTCGAAGAACTCGCCGTCGCGGATCGATTTGGTCACGCGGGTGAAGTCCTGGTACACCACGCGGCCGGCGCCGAGGTTCATGTGGCCAACTTCGGAGTTGCCCATCTGGCCGTCCGGCAGGCCAACGTCCATGCCGCTGCCGGAAATCAGGCCGTTGGGCACGGTGGCCCACAAACGATCCAGTACCGGCTTCTTCGCCGCAAAGATGGCGTTGGATTCAGGGCTCTCACTGTGACCGAAGCCGTCGAGAATAATCAGGACCAAAGGTTTAGGCGTGGTAGTCATGGAGTCCGCTCGTGGCTGAATTAAAAGAGGGCGATGGAAAAGGGAGTGGCAGTTTAAAGCGAAGTTCCGGCCACGTCACCGCCGGACGGGGTTTGGCCCACCATAGTGGCTGTGTATACTGGCCGACATTTTAACGCCCTGGAACCTCCTTCGATGGTTGCTCACCTGATTGAATTTGCCACTAACCACTACATCCTCGTCGGTATCTTCGTCGTACTGCTGGCGTTGCTGATCGCCTATCAGATGCAGGGCGGCGGCCGTAGCCTGAGCACTGGCGAACTGACTGGCCTTGTCAACAAGGATGCGGGCGTGGTGATCGACATTCGTCCGACCAAGGACTTCGCCGCCGGTCATATTGTAGGCGCGCTGAGCATTCCTCACGACAAACTGGCTGCACGCGTCGGCGAGCTGGAAAAACACAAGGCCAAGACCATCATCCTGGTCGACGCCATGGGCCAGACGGCCGGTACCCACGCCCGCGAGCTGGTGAAGGCAGGTTTCACCGCCGCCAAGCTGTCCGGTGGTGTGTCCAGCTGGAAAGCCGACAATCTGCCGCTGGTGAAGTGATATGAGCAACGTCGTCGTCTATTCCAGCGATTACTGCCCTTATTGCTCCCGAGCCAAGTACCTGCTCGAGAACAAAGGCGTGGCCTTCGAAGAGATCAAGGTCGATGGCAAGCCGCAGGTGCGCGCCGCGATGGCTCAGAAAGCCGGACGCACGTCCGTGCCGCAGATCTGGATCGGCAGCACCCACGTTGGCGGTTGTGATGATTTGTTTGCCCTGGAGCGCGCCGGCAAGCTCGACGCGCTGCTCAAGGCCTGAAATTCCATACCCTATAAAAGCCCAAGATCAGAAAGGATCTGAGATGACTGACCAACAGAACACTGCAGCCAGCGAAGAAGAAACCGCACCGCAATTCTCCTTGCAGCGCATCTACGTACGTGACTTGTCCTTCGAAGCCCCGAAAAGCCCGGCGATCTTCCGCCAGCAGTGGGAGCCGAGTGTCGGTCTGGATCTCAATACCCGTCAAAAGGCTCTGGAAGGCGACTTCCACGAGGTCGTGCTGACCCTGTCGGTCACCGTGAAGAACGGTGACGAAGTGGCATTCATCGCCGAAGTGCAACAGGCCGGTATCTTCCTGATCAAGAACCTGGACGACGCTTCGATGAGCCACACCCTGGGTGCATTCTGCCCGAACATCCTGTTCCCGTACGCTCGCGAAGCGCTGGACAGCCTGGTGACCCGTGGTTCGTTCCCGGCCCTGATGCTGGCTCCGGTGAACTTCGACGCGCTGTACGCGCAAGAACTGCAACGCATGCAGGCAGCGGGCGAGACGCCGACCGTCCAATAAGCGTTCCTGAGGTCGAAGCAAGTCCAATGTGGGAGCGGGCTTGCTCGCGAAAGCGGTCTATCAGTCGACATTGATGTTGAATCTGACGGCCCCTTCGCGAGCAAGCCCGCTCCCACATTTGTTTCGGGGTGTTATTTGAAATCGTTCTGGCGCCAGGCCTCGTACACGGCCACCGCGACAGTGTTGGACAGGTTCAGGCTGCGGCAGCCTTCACGCATCGGCAGACGCAAGCGTTGTTCTGCGGGCAGGGCATCCAGCACCTCGGCGGGTAAACCACGGCTTTCCGGGCCGAACAGGAACGCATCGCCCGGTTCGAAGCTGGCGTCGTGGAACGGTCGCGAGCCCTTGGTGGTGAAGGCAAACACCCGCGGATGACCGAGGCTTTCCAGGCAGCTGGCCAAGTCCGCGTGGCGTTGCAGGGTGGCATACTCGTGGTAATCGAGGCCGGCCCGGCGCAGGCGCTTGTCGTCCATCTCGAAGCCCAGCGGTTCGATCAAATGCAGGTGGCAGCCACTGTTGGCGCACAGCCTGATAACGTTGCCGGTGTTCGGCGGAATTTCTGGTTGGAAAAGGATGACGTGAAACATGCACGGCTCCGAAGGTAAAGATGAGCGGCATTCTACGCCGCAAGCCGACCCTCGTTCGAAACTATTCCCGCGTGTGATGGCTTCACTGGCAATCGTCGGGGTCATGGTGGGGCTGATGATCGGTCGCCTGACCACTCCCGATCCCAGTCAATTGCAGCAGGTCGAGGTCACCGGTGACGGGCTGGTGGTGTGGTTCAACAACGAACCCAAGACCCACGGCGAAATAGTCGATGGTAGCGTTGCTTTGCTGTTCGAGGCCGATGGCACCGCGCAGAAAGGCCAGCTCAAGCTCCATGACAAGGACGTGAACTGGCGCGTGCGTAAAAGTGATGGGGGATTGTTGCTGACGCTGGTGGCGGCCCGGCCCCTGCAGGGGGAGTGGACCGGTAGCGAGGTCGATGACCGCTGGCGGCTGGAGATCCATCTCCGTGAGCAATAAAAGAGGGGAATCCCCGGCCTGCCTGTACCAAGGTCCCCAAAACGGGAGGGTTCGCGCATCGCGCCTGAACCCGGTGTAAAGAGGGAATCCCCGGCCTGCCTGTACCAAGGACCCCAAAACTGGGGGGCTCGTCGCTTGTGCGGTGTGAGCCCGGTGTAAAGAGGGGAATCCCCGGCCTGCCTGTACCAAGGTCCCCGAAACTGGGTAGTGATCTGAATCACTGATGAGACTATTGCAGGGGGCGTGCCAGCTTTTAACAAGTTGAAACAGAAAGTTGCCCGCAAGCGTCGAAAGCCCCGCAATCCGGGGCTTTCGTGTTTTTTCGATAGGGGTTCGATTGCGAACGCAGGCGTGATTTCAGATCAGTTGCCGTGCGCGATTGCGGGTCACTGTGCATTCAGTCGGTGCGCGCGGATCTGAATGTGGGAGCGGGCTTGCTCGCGAAAGCGGTGTGTCAGTCCACATTGATGTTGAATCTGATGGCCCCTTCGCGAGCAAGCCCGCTCCCACATTGTTCGGTGTAAACCATCGGCCCTGCTTAACCCTCATCCCCCTCATCATCATCCCCACCATCAACCTTCATCCCCAGCTCCTTGATCTTGCGAGTCAGGGTGTTGCGCCCCCAGCCCAGCAGCACGGCGGCATCCCGGCGGCGGCCGGCGGTGTGCTTGAGGGCGGTTTCGATCATGATCCGCTCGAAGGTCGGCACCGCACTGTCCAGCAGGCTGGACTGACCGCGAGCCAGGGCCTGGTCGGCCCATTGGCGCAGCGCCTGTTCCCAGTTGGTCACCGGCGCCGAATCCTGCGGAAGGCTCAGCAGCTCCGGTGGCAGGTCGCCGATGTGCACTTCGCGACCCGAAGCCATCACGGTGATCCAGCGGCAGGTGTTCTCCAGCTGGCGCACGTTGCCCGGCCATGGCAGGTTCTTCAGGTATTCCTCGGTTTCGCTCTTCAGCAGTTTCGGCTCGACGGCCAGTTCCTGCGCGGCGCGGCTGAGGAAATGCTTGGCCAGAGTCGGGATGTCTTCGCGACGGTCCGACAGGCGCGGTATGTGGATGCGGATCACGTTGAGGCGGTGGAACAGGTCTTCACGGAATTTCCCGGCATGCACCAGGGTTTCCAGGTTCTGGTGCGTCGCGGCGATGATCCGCACATCGACTTTGACCGGGACGTGACCCCCGACACGGTAGAACTCGCCGTCGGCCAGTACGCGCAGCAAACGGGTCTGGGTGTCGGCCGGCATGTCGCCGATTTCATCAAGAAACAGCGTACCGCCATCGGCCTGCTCGAAACGCCCGCGACGCAGGTTGGCCGCGCCAGTGAAGGCGCCTTTCTCATGGCCGAACAGCTCGGATTCCATCAGGTCTTTTGGGATCGCCGCCATGTTCAGTGCAATGAACGGCGAAGCCGCGCGTGGGCTGTGGCGGTGCAGGGCGTGGGCCACCAGTTCTTTACCGGTACCCGATTCGCCGTTGATCAGCACGGTGATGTTGGAATGGCTCAGGCGCCCGATGGCGCGAAACACTTCCTGCATCGCCGGCGCTTCGCCGATGATTTCCGGGGTGCGGGTCAATGCGACCGGGACTTCCAGTCCTTGCTGTTCCTGGGCGTGCTGGTTGGCGCGCTTGACCAGCGAGACCGCCTCGTCGACATCGAACGGCTTGGGCAGGTATTCGAATGCGCCGCCCTGATAGGACGCGACAGCGCTGTCCAGATCGGAGTGCGCGGTCATGATGATCACTGGCAGCCGTGGGTGTTGCTCGCGAATCCGCGCCAGGAGGTCCAGGCCGCTGGCACCGGGCATGCGGATGTCGGAGATGATCACGTCCGGCTGCTGGCGCGCCAGGCGGCTCATCACGCCATCGGCGCTGTCGAAGCTTTGCGTGGTCATGCCTTCCTGCTGCAAGGCTTTTTCCAGGACCCAACGGATAGAACGGTCGTCATCGACGATCCACACGGTTTCACTACGGCTCATGTCGATGTGGCTCCTTGTTCCAGTGGCAGAAAGATCGAGAACGTGGTGTGGCCGGGGTGGCTGTCACATTCGATCAAGCCCTGGTGCTGGCTGATGATGTTCTGGGTAATGGCCAGGCCCAGCCCGGTACCGTCCGGACGGCCGCTGACCATGGGGAAGAAGATGGTTTCCTGAAGATCCGCAGGAATGCCCGGACCGTTGTCGATGATTTCGATCTTGGTCACCAGGCGGTGGCGCACATGACCAATGGTGAACTGGCGCATGGCCCGGGTGCGCAGGGTGATGCGGCCCAGGCGCAACTCGTTCTGGCTGCTGATGGCCTGCATCGCATTGCGCACGATATTCAGCACGGCCTGGATCATCTGTTCACGATCGATCAGGACGTCAGGAATGCTCGGGTCGTAGTCGCGCACCAGCGTGATGCAGCCCTGGCTTTCGGCCTCGACCAGATGGCAGACGCGCTCCAGCACTTCGTGAATGTTGCACATGGCCAGCGATGGCAATTTGTTCGAGCCGAGCATGCGATCGACCAGGTTGCGTAGGCGATCGGCCTCTTCAATGATGACATTGGTGTAGTCGCGCAGGCTTTCTTCCGGCAGCTCGCGGGCCAGCAGCTGCGCCGCGCCGCGGATACCACCCAGCGGATTCTTGATTTCATGGGCCAGGCCGCGCACCAGCATCTTGCTGGTTTCCTGCTTCGACAGCTGGGCCTCTTCCTTGGTGATGCGCAGCAAGCGGTCGCGGGGATGGACTTCGAGCAGGAGCAGGGTATCGCCATTGCTCAGGATCGGCGTTACCGCGTAATCGACCGTCAGGGTCTGGCCGGTGAGGGCGGTGAGCATGGCTTCGCGCTTGGTGAACGGATGCGCCTGCTGCACCGCCTGGCGCAATGAATTGAGCGCCTCGGTGGATTCGGTGAACAGCTCGCTGATGAACTGCCCATGGCTGCGCTGGCCGCTGATGGCCAGGAGCATTTCCGCCGCGGGGTTCATGTACTCAAGGCGCAGTTCGGCGTTGAGCAGAATGGTGGCGGTGGTCAGGTTGTCGAGAAGCAAGCGATGCAGTGCGTCACTGATGGTCATTCAGGACCTCTTTTGGAGCAGGGCGCGCGCATGAATAAAGCGCTGATACGAGGAAAATGCAAAAACCAAACCAAGGCTCCGAAAAGAAGCGTTTAACCCCTGAAACGGGTGTTTAACGCTCGATTGCGTGGCGTTCTGCCAGCTTCAGCGGGTAATTTCGAACCAAAATGGGCTGCAATGTGCGCGGGGTGCAACCATTCGCACCAATATAGTGCGCAAGCCGGGACAAGGTAAGAAGTCCTTCAGCGCTTGTGCACCCGCTGCACGGTGAAGGTGACGGTAGGGCTTTGCTGCACGATGGTTTCGCCGCTGACAACCTGCACGGCGAGGCTGTGCAGGCCACGGTCGATGTTCACCAGTTGCAGGCTCGGTACGTTGCTGGGTTGGCCATAAGGCTGGTCATCCAGCAACAGCTGCAGTAGATGCGGGCCTTGCAGGCGCGGTTCGATCAGCACGTTGATGGTGAAGGTGCCGTTGTTGGCGCGCAGGGCTTCGGTGGTGGGCAGGCCCGTGAGTTCCAGTACGTTGTAGGCGATCCTGGGCTGATCTTGCGACTGGGTGGGGGTGGGAGGTGCTTGCGTGGGCTGGGGCTGAGCACGATTGAGCGGTGGCAGTTCGACCGGCTGCGCGTTGACGCCATCGGGTGGTTGATTGCTATACGCCGTGTTGCCCTGGGCGTCGGTGTACTTGTAGATCTGCGCTGTGGCGGGCAGGGCGATCAGCAGCAGGATGAGGAGAAAGCCACGAGGCATGAAATCGACCGGAAGCGAAAGCGTTGGAGTGCAGCATAGGTCAGGGGGGTGGTTGTCCCAAGTGAATCAAGATCAAAAGATCGCAGCCTTCGGCAGCTCCTACTATGGGAATGGCGTGCACCCTGTAGGAGCTGCCGCAGGCTGCGATCTTTTGACTCATAAAAAAGGCCTCCCGAAGGAGGCCTCTTTTTTGTCACGCCGCGTGTCGCAGCGCTACCGGATCAGCAGCTGTAGTACAGCTCGTATTCCAGTGGGTGTACGAAGGTACGTACCTTGATTTCTTCTTCGCTTTTCAGGGCGATGTAAGCGTCGATGAAGTCGTCGCTGAAAACGCCGCCTTTGGTCAGGAACGCACGACCTTTGTCCAGCTCTTCCAGGGCTTCTTTCAGGCTGCCGCAAACTTGTGGGATCTCTTTCGCCTCTTCAGGCGGCAGGTCATACAGGTTTTTGTCAGCTGCATCGCCAGGGTGGATCTTGTTCTGGATGCCGTCCAGGCCGGCCATCAGCAGTGCGGCGAAGCACAGGTACGGGTTGGCAGCCGGATCCGGGAAGCGAGCTTCGATACGGCGGGCTTTCGGGCTCGACACGTAAGGAATACGGATCGAAGCGGAACGGTTGCGAGCCGAGTAGGCCAGCATTACCGGTGCTTCGAAGCCTGGAACCAGACGCTTGTAGGAGTTGGTAGCCGGGTTGGTGAAGCCGTTCAGGGCCTTACCGTGTTTGATGATGCCGCCAATGAAGTACAGGGCGGTATCGGACAGGCCGGCATAACCTTCGCCAGCGAAAGTGTTCTTGCCTTCTTTCCAGATGGACATGTGCACGTGCATGCCCGAGCCGTTGTCGCCGTACAGCGGCTTAGGCATGAAGGTAGCGGTGCGACCGTAGGCGTCGGCAACGTTGTGCACGACGTACTTCAGGGTTTGGGTTTCGTCGGCTTTCTTCACCAGGGTGTTGAATTTGACGCCGATTTCGTTCT
Organism: Pseudomonas sp. YuFO20; assembly: GCF_035064975.1. Taxonomy (NCBI): domain Bacteria; kingdom Pseudomonadati; phylum Pseudomonadota; class Gammaproteobacteria; order Pseudomonadales; family Pseudomonadaceae; genus Pseudomonas; species Pseudomonas sp. YuFO20. The sequence continues at coordinate 97,278 of NZ_JAXDEO010000005.1, read as the reverse complement.
GGCCGGCAGTTGCCACTTCGTGGTGGTGAACTTCGACGGTCAGGCCCATTTCTTCCAGTGCGTTGCACATGGAGGTACGGATTTCGTGGTCGTGGTCGAACGGTGGAACCGGGAAGTAGCCGCCTTTGACGCCTGGACGGTGGCCCTTGTTGCCGCCTTCGATGTCCTGGTCGGACATCCAGGAACCTTGTTCGGAGTAGATCTTGAACATGGAGCCGGAAATGTCGGACTTGAACTTCACCTGGTCAAAGATGAAGAACTCTGGCTCTGGACCGGCGAATACGGTGTCACCGATACCGGTGGATTTCAGGTGCTCTTCGGCGCGCTTGGCGATCGCGCGTGGGTCGCGGTCGTAGCCTTGCATGCTCGAAGGCTCGATGATGTCGCAGACCAGGATCAGGGTCGGCTCTTCGGTGAACGGGTCCAGGACAGCGGTGGAGTCGTCTGGCATAAGGATCATGTCGGAGGCTTCGATGCCTTTCCAGCCAGCGATGGACGAACCGTCGAACATCTTGCCGACTTCGAAGAAGTCATCATCCAGCGCGTCGCGAGCCGGCATGGTCACGTGGTGCTGAGTGCCTTTGGTGTCCGTGAAGCGCAGATCAATCCACTTGACGTCATGATCTTTAATGAGTTGAACCGACTTCGACATAGTGTCCTCCGGGTGGCTTAGGGCTGGTAGTGGATGCCCTTAATAGTTGGTGATGCCGGCGCGAATACTCTGCCAAGGCAACCTGCCTCACAAGGGAGCAAATTGCATGCCAGTGCCCCACCATGGGTTTTTTGCCCCAAATTCACGCCTGTCAGGCGGAAAAGCACATTAAAGCGGAATAATGCGCCCTACAATGTGGCGTTCATTTCAATAAATGACCTGTTTTGGTGCGCTAAAAACCTTCTGCACATTAACTGGTTAAACCTTGAGCAATTTCCGCTATAATCCGCGCCCCCCTTTTTCGGCAGGCCCTGCGCGCGCTGTTTCCATGAAATTAATCGTAAAAGTCTTTCCCGAGATCACCATCAAGAGCCGCCCGGTACGGATGCGTTTCATCCGTCAGTTGGCCAAGAACATCCGTGCCGTGCTCCGTGACCTGGACCCGGCTGTGGTGGTGAACGGTGTGTGGGACAATCTCGAGCTGGAAACCCGCGTCAGCGAGCCCAAGGCCCTGAAGGAGATGGGCGAGCGCCTGAGCTGCATGCCGGGCATCGCGCATTTCCTGCAGATCGACGAGTACCCGCTGGGTGACTTCGATGACATCGTCGAGAAGTGCAAGCAGCACTACGGCGATGCACTGGCTGGCAAGATTTTTTCGGTACGTTGCAAGCGCGCCGGCAAGCATCCATTCAGCTCGATCGATATCGAGAAATATGTCGGCAGCCAGTTACGCCGCCAGTGCGGTGCCGCCGGAATCGACCTGAAAAAGCCTGAAATCGAAGTTCGTATCGAAGTTCGCGACCAACGGTTGTTCGTGATCCACAGCCAGCACAACGGCATCGGCGGTTATCCGCTGGGTGCGCTGGAGCAGACGCTGGTGCTGATGTCCGGTGGTTTCGACTCCACCGTCGCGGCCTACCAGATCATGCGCCGCGGCCTGATGGCGCATTTCTGCTTCTTCAACCTGGGTGGACGTGCCCACGAATTGGGCGTCATGGAAGTCGCGCATTTCATCTGGAAGAAGTACGGCAGCTCGCAACGCGTGTTATTTGTCAGTGTGCCGTTCGAGGAAGTGCTGGGAGAAATTCTCGGAAAAGTCGATAACAGTCATATGGGCGTAGTATTGAAGCGTATGATGTTGCGCGCTTCCTCGCAGATTGCCGACCGACTGCACATCGAGGCACTGGTCACCGGTGAGGCGATCTCCCAGGTATCGAGCCAGACGCTGCCGAACCTGTCCGTGATCGACTGCGTAACCGACAAGCTGGTCTTGCGTCCGCTGATCGCCAGTCACAAGCAGGACATCATCGACCTGGCCAACGAAATCGGCACTGCCGACTTCGCCAGGCACATGCCGGAGTACTGCGGGGTCATCTCGGTGAACCCCAAGACCGCTGCCAAACGCTATCGCGTGGAGCACGAAGAGAAAGAGTTCGACATGGCAGTCCTCGAGCGTGCACTCGAGAACGCCAAACTGGTACCGATCGATCGCGTGATCGACGAATTGGGCCAGGATCTGCAAATTGAAGAAGTCAGCGAAGCGCTGGCCGGTCAGATCGTCATCGATATCCGTCACCCGGATGCCGCTGAAGACGACCCGCTGGACCTCGCTGGCATCGAGGTACAAACGATGCCGTTTTATGCACTGAACGCTCGTTTCAAGGAACTGGACCCTACTCGCCAGTACCTGCTTTATTGCGACAAAGGCGTGATGAGTCGCCTGCATGCCCACCATTTGCTCAGTGAGGGGCATGCCAATGTGCGCGTTTATCGACCGAGCTAAGTGCCCGGGGCTGTTTGCCTGTGGCTTGCGTCACCGGCCCCCCGACGCCGCCGTCAAGCTGTAACGGCAAGGCCTGACTCTACTGTAAATCGCTGCCAAGACTTGTCAGCGCACCGAATCCTCTGATCGAGATACACAAGTGATCGAAAATCTACGCAACATCGCCATCATTGCTCACGTTGACCATGGTAAAACCACCCTGGTAGACAAACTCCTGCGTCAATCCGGCACCCTGGAGCGCAACGAGCTCAACGACGAGCGCGTGATGGACTCCAACGACCAGGAAAAAGAGCGCGGTATTACCATTCTGGCGAAAAACACCGCCATCAACTGGAACGGCTACCACATCAACATCGTGGACACCCCGGGCCACGCCGACTTCGGCGGCGAAGTTGAACGCGTAATGTCGATGGTCGACTCCGTTCTGCTGCTGGTTGACGCTCAAGACGGCCCTATGCCGCAAACCCGTTTCGTGACCAAGAAGGCTTTCGAAGCCGGCCTGCGTCCAATCGTGGTCATCAACAAGGTTGACCGTCCAGGCGCGCGTCCGGACTGGGTTCTGGACCAGATCTTCGACCTGTTCGACAACCTGGGTGCCACCGAAGAACAGCTTGACTTCCAAGTCGTCTACGCATCGGCCCTGAACGGTATTGCCGGTCTGGACCACACCGCAATGGCTGAAGACATGACCCCGCTGTACCAAGCGGTCGTCGACCACGTTCCGCCGCCGAAAGTCGACCGTGACGGTCCGTTCCAGATGCAGATCTCCGCACTGGACTACAACAGCTTCCTGGGTGTTATCGGTGTTGGCCGTATCGCTCGTGGTCGCGTCAAGCCGAACACCCCGGTTGTCGCTATCAGCGCCGACGGCAAGAAGCGTAACGGTCGCATCCTGAAGCTGATGGGTCACCACGGTTTGCACCGTATCGACGTTGAAGAAGCGGCTGCCGGCGACATCGTGTGCATCAGCGGCATGGACGAGTTGTTCATCTCCGACACCCTGTGCCAGCTGGACACCCCAGAAGCGATGAAGCCTCTGACCGTTGACGAGCCAACCGTTTCCATGACCTTCCAGGTAAACGACTCGCCATTCTGCGGTAAAGAAGGCAAGTTCGTGACTTCCCGTAACATCAAGGATCGTCTGGACAAAGAGCTGCTGTACAACGTTGCCCTGAAAGTTGAAGAAGGCGACACCGCTGACAAGTTCAAGGTTTCCGGCCGTGGTGAGCTGCACCTCTCGGTACTGATCGAAACCATGCGTCGCGAAGGCTTCGAGCTGGCCCTGGGCCGTCCGGAAGTGATCATCCGTGAAGTCGACGGCGTGAAGCAGGAACCGTTCGAAAACGTGACCATCGACATCCCTGAAGAATCCCAGGGCAAGGTCATGGAAGAGATGGGTCTGCGTAAGGGTGACCTGAGCAACATGGTGCCGGATGGCAAAGGCCGTGTTCGCCTGGAATACAACATCCCTGCTCGTGGTCTGATCGGTTTCCGTAACCAGTTCCTGACCCTGACCAACGGTGCCGGCATCCTGACCTCGATCTTCGATCGCTACGACACCGTCAAGTCGGGCCACATGTCCGGCCGTCAGAACGGCGTTCTGGTTTCGGTTGAAACCGGCAAGGCACTGACCTACTCGCTGGAAACCCTGCAGGCTCGTGGCAAGCTGTTCGTAGAACACGGCCAGGAGATCTACAACGGTCAAATCGTTGGTCAGAACAGCCGCGACAACGACCTGGGTGTAAACCCAACCAAAGGCAAGAAGCTCGACAACATGCGTGCTTCGGGTAAAGACGAAACCATCGCTCTGGTTCCACCTGTTCGCTTCACCCTGGAACAGGCTCTGGAATACATCCAGGAAGACGAGCTGTGCGAAGTAACGCCTAAGTCCATCCGTCTTCGCAAGAAGATCCTGGACGAAAGCGAGCGTACCCGCGCTGCCAAGAAAGCCAAGGCATAAGATTTAGCCCCGGCTGAACGAAAACGCCCCCGGTCGAGAGATCGGGGGCGTTTTTATTTGTCTGCAATTTAGGGGGTGTTTGTGCTGACCCCTTCGCTGGCAAGCCAGCTCCTACAGGGTTTCGTGTCGTACGCTTTGTAGGAGCTGGCTTGCCAGCGAAGGCGGCCGATCAGCCACCGCCAAAATCAGAGATGATCAGAACCGCTCAATCGACCGCGAACTGGTTTCACGCACCACTTCTTTCGGCTTGTAAGCGCAATACCCCGGCCGCGGGCCGATTTTCGGGTGGTTACGGCAAGTATCCGGGCGCTTATCATAAATAGTGCACAGACGACTCTTACGATCCAGGTACAGGCAATCGTTGTTGCTCATGCGCTGGAGGGTGAAGATTCCTGACTTCTGATTGAAGCGCTCGACCAGACCTTCCTTTTGCAGGCGTTTGGCGATGTTCTTCGGTGGATCACCCAGCTCGAACTCATCGACCACGCCGATGCGGATCAGATCCTTGATCTTGACCTCGACGGGCAGGGTGCAGCAGCTGGACATGCACGAGCCGCACATCGGGGCAGAGTACTTGGCCCAGGTATCGAGTCGGTCGATCTCCGCGGCGGCGATCAGGTTGGGCTTCATCATCGGTTGTTACCAGCGTGTGCATCAGGGCGCGCGATCATACCGGGACTGGTGGATTTTTGAACAACCTTTCGCCAGTTTTTTTCGCGAGCATCCAGTTGCACCGTTAATCCGGCACGGCCCCTGCATTGATTCAGGCACATGACAATGTATTGCCGGCTTGACGCGCATTAACAGGAAAAACTGCCGAACCAGAGTCTATACCGTCTGTCAGACCGTCTAGTCTCAGACAATTCCAAGCTCGCTCGAGGTCCTATCGATGACTCAAGAACCACTTGTTCGCGAAGCAGAGGTGGCCGCATTCCGCGACGCCGTCTTGACCAAACTCACCTACGCGGTGGGCAAAGACCCGGATCACGCCTTCGACCATGACTGGTTCGAAGCCATTGCCCTGGCAGCGCGTGATCACATGGTCGAGCACTGGATGGACCACACTCGGCAGATCTACCGCAAAGGACAGAAGCGGGTTTATTACCTCTCCCTGGAATTCCTCATCGGCCGACTGCTCTACGACAGCCTGAGCAATCTCGGCCTGCTCGACGTGGCGCGTGAAGCCCTGACCGAACTCGGCGTCGACCTTGAACGCATTCGCTTGCTGGAGCCCGATGCGGCTTTGGGTAACGGTGGCCTCGGGCGACTGGCAGCGTGCTTCATGGAAAGCATGTCGACCCTGGGCATCGCCGGTCACGGTTACGGCATTCGTTACGAACACGGCTTGTTCCGTCAGGCCGTCGTCGACGGCTGGCAACAGGAGCAGACCGAACACTGGCTGGATTTCGGCAACCCCTGGGAGTTCGAGCGGCCGGAAGTGGTTTACACGATCGGCTTTGGCGGCGGTGTCGAGACCGTGACCGATGAAGCCGGCAAGTCCAAGCAGGTCTGGCACCCGGCGGAAACCGTGCGAGCCATTGCCTATGACACGCCGGTGGTCGGTTGGCGCGGGGCGAGCGTGAACACGTTGCGGCTGTGGCGTGCACGGGCCATGGAGGATTTGCACCTGGAACGCTTCAATGCCGGTGACCACCTGGGTGCGGTGGCCGAAGTGGCCCGGGCCGAAAGTATCTCGCGGGTACTCTACCCGGCGGACAGCACCGAGGCCGGGCAGGAACTGCGGTTGCGCCAGGAATACTTCTTCGTCGCCGCATCCCTGCAGGATTTGCTGCGTCGCCATCGCAACATGCACACCTCGGTGCTGACCCTGGGCGATCACGCGGCGATCCAGCTCAACGACACCCACCCCTCGATCGCCGTGGCCGAGTTGATGCGCCAATTGGTCGATGTCTACGACGTGGCATGGGATGCGGCGTGGCAGGTCACGGTCGACACGCTGTCCTACACCAACCACACCTTGCTGCCCGAAGCGCTGGAAACCTGGCCGGTGGGTTTGATGGAGCGCATGCTGCCACGGCACATGCAGATCATTTACCTGATCAACGCCCAGCATATCGACTCGTTGCGGGCCAAGGGCATCCACGATTTCGACGTGCTGCGCGCGGTGAGTCTGATCGAGGAAGACAATGGCCGCCGCGTGCGCATGGGCAACCTGGCGTTCCTCGGCTCCCACAGTGTCAACGGCGTATCGGCCTTGCACACGCAACTGATGCGCAAGACGGTGTTCTCCGAGCTGCACAAGCTCTATCCGCAGCGGATCAACAACAAGACCAACGGCATCACGTTCCGCCGCTGGCTGTACCAGGCCAACCCGGAACTGACCTCGATGCTGGTCGATGCCCTCGGCCCGGACCTGCTGGACAATCCCGAGGAGCGCTTGCTCGAGCTGCAGCCGTTCGCCGACAAGCCGGCGTTCCGCAAGGCGTTTGCCGAACAGCGCTTGCACAGCAAAAAGGCCCTGGCCTACCTGATTCATGAACGCTTGGGGGTGGCGGTCAACCCGGCGGCGATGTTCGACGTGCAGGTCAAGCGGATCCACGAATACAAGCGCCAGCTGCTCAACCTGATGCACACCGTGGCGTTGTACCAGGCGATCCGTGCGGAACCGGAAATCGACTGGGTACCGCGGGTGAAGATCTTCGCCGGTAAAGCGGCGGCCAGTTATCACCAGGCCAAGCTGATCATCAAGCTGACCAACGACATCGCCCGGGTGGTGAACAACGACCCGACCGTACGCGGGTTGCTCAAGGTCGTGTTCCTGCCCAACTACAACGTCAGCCTGGCGGAGAGCATCATTCCGGCCGCTGACCTGTCCGAGCAGATATCTACCGCCGGCTTTGAGGCCTCGGGCACCAGCAACATGAAATTCGGCCTCAACGGTGCATTGACCATCGGCACGCTGGACGGTGCCAACGTGGAGATGTCCGAGCGTATCGGCGTCGAGAACATGTTCATCTTTGGTCTCAGCGCCCAGCAGGTTGAAGCGCGCAAGCAGAACCACGAATTCAGCGCGGTGCCGGACATTGCCGGGTCCCATCGACTCAACGATGTGCTGCAAGCCATTCGCGGCGGGGTGTTCTCGCCGGACGATCTGTCCCGTTACACCGGGTTGATCGATTCGCTGGTTGAGTATGACCGCTTCCTGGTCTGTGCCGATTTCGATTCCTACTGGAATGCGCAAATGCGCGTCGAAGCCCTTTGGCACGATTCCCAGGAATGGTGGCGCTCGGCGGTGTTGAACACCTCGCGCATGGGCTGGTTTTCGTCCGACCGGACGATTCGCGAGTACGCCACGGAAATCTGGAAGGCCTTGGAGTAACGCTGCCAGCGGTTCGATATACTGACGGCTGCAAAAGATCGCAGCCTTCGGCAGCTCCTACAGCTAGGGGTTGCCGGGGGCTGCGATCTTTTTTGGAGCTGGCTGCGCTAATCTTCCTGGATTGCGCTTAGGGATATCGACCATGCAATGGATGTTCATGCTTGTGGGCCTGGTGCTCGGCTGGATACTCGACGAGTCGTTCAGCGATGCGTTGCTGGGCGCGCTGCTCGGGCTGGGTATCGGCCAGGCCGTTCACATCGGCAGGCTGGGATCTCAGGCCAACGAGCAACGCCGTCTGTTTGAGCAGGCGCAACTTGCACTGCAGGCGGTCGAGCAACGCTTGGCCATGCTGGAATCCACTGGGGTCAAGGCGCCTGAATCCAGCGCAGCCGTTCCAGCTCCCGACATTGTTGTCGCTCAAGCCCCCGCCGAAACCCCGGAGCTGATCTGGGAGCTGCCGCCTGACCTTGAACCGGTCGCGACAGCGCAGCCCTTCGACGCCTGGAAATCAGCGCCCGCCAAGCCCTCTGAACCCAACCTCATCGAGCGCGCCATCAACGCTACACGTGCGTGGCTGTTGGGCGGCAATACCGTGCTGCGGGTCGGCGTGCTGCTGTTGTTCCTCGGCCTGGCCTTCCTGCTGCGCTACGCCACCGAGGGCATCGTGGTACCGATTGAGTTGCGTTATGCCGGTGTGGCGGCGGCTGCCTTGGGCCTGCTCGGCCTCGGCTGGTGGCTGCGAACGCGTAACAGCGCTTACGCCCTGGTGCTGCAAGGCGCCGGCATCGCCGTGCTGTACCTGACAGTATTTGCCGCCATGCGCCTGCATCCGTTGCTCGACCCCTCGGCAGCGTTCGGCCTGTTGGTGGCGGTGACGGTGTTTTCGGCGATTCTCGCCATTACCCAGGATGCCCTGGGCCTGGCTGCCGCCGCGGCGCTGGGTGGATTCGCCGCGCCCCTGCTGGTGTCCACGGGTGCCGGTAGCCACGTCGCGCTGTTCAGCTATTTCGCCTTGCTCAACGCCGGCATCCTCGTCATCGCCTGGTTCAAGGCCTGGCGCTTGCTGAATGTCATCGGCTTCACCGGCACCTTCAGTATCGGGGTCGCCTGGGGCTTGCGCTCTTATACGCCAGAGTTGCTGTGGAGCACCGAGCCGTTCCTGATTCTGTTCTTCGTGATGTACCTGGCCATCGGCTTGTTGTTCACCCGGCGAAAACTGCTGCAAATGAGCGACGCGCCCGAGGATGACGGCCGTGAAGCGCTGTTGCTCTGGTCCGCACGCAAGGGTGACTACGTCGACGGCACACTGCTGTTCGGTCCGCCGTTGGTGGGCTTTGGGCTGCAGTTCGCCCTGGTTCAGCATCTGGAATTCGCCGCCGCGTTCAGCGCCTTGGCCTTGGGCATGATCTATATGGGCCTGGCACGACTGCTGATGCCTGGTCGAGCGTTGCTGCTGGGGGAAACCTGTCTGGCCCTGGGCGTGATTTTCACCAGCCTGGCGATTCCGTTGGGGCTCGATGCGCGCTGGACCACAGCCGCGTGGGCGGTGGAAGGCGCGGGCATCTGCTGGCTCGGCCTGCGTCAGCAACGGCCAGTGGCCCGGGCCTTTGCCTTGCTGCTGCAACTGGGTGCGGCGCTGGCATTTCTAAGCGAGTTGGGTCGCGCAGAAACCAGTCTGATCAGCGGCGTGCCTTTGGGCGCGTTGTTGCTCGGCGGCGCGCTGCTGTTCAGTTTCTACCAGTTGCGCAAAGCGTCGCCCGAGCAAACGCAGGCGTGGGAGCGCAAGGGCTTGCCGGTGCTCGCCTGTCTCGGCCTGACGTTCCTGTATCTGCTGGCGCCGCTGTTCTTCTTCAGTCATGGCACGACGATCAGTTGGGCATTGGCCGGATTGGTGACGTTGTGGGTCGGCCTGCGCCTGCCATCACGCACGTTCCTGTTCACCGCGGTTGCCGTACAGCTGCTGGCAGGTGGGTTATTCCTGTTGGCCGGGCCACCTCTTAGTGATGAGCTGCGGCCGTTGGCCCATGGCGGATTCTGGGCGCCGCTGGTGTTGGGGCTGTCTGCGTTGGTCGGGGCCTGGCGATTACAGCTCGGTAACTCCACCAAGGCGCCAGATGGATTGAACGTGCAGCGTTTGTCCCAGGTCGGGCTAGCGTGGGGCGCGGGTTGGTGGGCGCTGGCGTGGCTCAGCGAAGTACTGCGCTTTGCACCCTTGCCGCTGCAAGCGACATTACTGCTGGCTGTCGCGGCCACGAGTGTTGCGTTGTGGGCGGTGTTGGCATTGCGCCTGAAATGGCCGTCGCTCGGGCTGCTCTGCACCTTGCTGATGCCCGCTGCCGCGCTGGTGTTGCTGGCGGCCTGGCACTCGCGGTATCACCCGGCGGCCCATTTCGGTTGGCTGGTGTGGCCGACGGTGTTCGTGGTGCATTTCATTTCCCTGCGGCGCCTGGCGCCGATGCTGCCGGCGCTCGCGCTGGGTGCCGCGCATGTAGTCGGTTGCTGGTTGCTGATCGGTGTGCTGGCCCTGGAGTTGCGTTACGGCCTGCTGCTGTTGTCCGAGCAGTACAACGCCTGGCGCTGGTTGGGTTGGGCGATTCTGCCGGGCTTGTATCTGTTGTTGATGGCGTCCCCGCGTGCCTGGCCTTGGCCGTTATCGGCTTATCCGCGCGAGTACCGCGTGTATGCCGCTGCACCGTTGGCACTGTTGATGCTCGGCTGGTTCTGGCTGGCTAACAGCGTCAGTGACGGCACCGCCGAGCCGCTGCCTTACGTGCCGCTGATCAACCCTCTGGAGTTGGGTTTGTTGTTCGCACTGTTCGGCGTTTACGTGTGGTCGCGTAGCGCCTTGACGCAACTGGCGATTCCCAAGGCCTACGCCGCATACGCCATGCAAGTGGTCACTGGCGTGTCCCTGTTCGCATTTTTCACCGCACTGGTGATGCGCGCGGCGCACCATTGGGGCGGTGTGCCATTTGAGCTCGACGCGTTGCTCGAGTCCATGTTGGTCCAGGCCGGCCTGTCCATCGTCTGGACCCTGATGGCGCTGGGTTTGATGATCGGCGGCCATTTGCGTCATCGCCGTGAAGTCTGGTTGATCGGTGCGGCACTGATCGGCGTGGTGGTGGCGAAACTGTTCTTTGTGGAATTGAGCAACCGTGGCGGGCTGGCGCGGATCGTGTCGTTTATCGGCGTTGGCGTGTTGCTACTGGTGGTGGGCTATTTCGCCCCGTTGCCGCCCAGGCGCGTCGAAACCGTGGCGGACACCGAGAAACCGGCACCGCAAACCGAAGGAGTGTCGTCTTGAGTCAGAAGTTGAGCCTGGTCTGGTTGGGCGTCGTTGCAATGGGCGTGGTACTGACGGCTACTGCTCAGGAAACACCGGCGGACTTCGCCACGCAAGTGCCGTTGTCCGTGAGTGGTGAAGGTCCATGGTATCGCCTTGAGCTGCCCCTGGCCGTGCAACTGAGCGCTCGGCAGACCGACCTCAGTGATGTGCGCGTGTTCAACGCCGCTGGCGAACCGCAAGCCTATGCCCTGTCACGGGCAACCGCGCAAGCTGACGACGATCCCATGCTGACCGACGTCAAATGGTTCCCGCTGTACGACTCGGCGGACGCCACCGGGCATGCCCCGAGCGTTAAGGTGCAATCGAGCGCCAATGGCACTTTGGTCCAGGTGCAGCCCTCCACTGAGCTGGAGGTGGGCGAAGAAGCTTTGCGTGGCTGGCTTCTGGACGCCAGCGCCATCAAGGCCCCGTTGCAGCAGCTGATTCTCGACTGGACCAGTGAGCGTGATGGCTTCCAGCGGTTCAGCATCGAAGCCAGCGACGATTTGCAGCATTGGCAGTCGTGGGGCGAGGGGCAACTGGCGCGATTGACGTTTGCCGATGAGCGGGTCGAGCAGCATGAGGTCAGCCTCCCGGGGCAGTCGGCACGCTATCTGCGTTTGCTGTGGGATATGCCGCAATCGGCGCCGATACTGACATCGGCGCAACTGCAAAGTGTGCGCAACTTGCCGCTGCCGTTGGTCTGGTCATACGCGTTGGCCGGCAGCAGCGTGAAAGCGGGCGAATACACCTGGCAACTGCCGAGGGTGCTGAACGTCGAGCGTTTGCAGATCGAACTGAGCCAACCCAACAGCCTGGCGCCGGTCATCCTTTCCGGGCGTCGCGACAGCACCTTGCCGTGGCAACCGTTGAGCAGTGGCCTGCTTTATCGCCTGAACCAGAGTGGCGAGGACGTGGTGCAAAACGAATTGCAGTTGCCGGGGCAGGCCGTGCAGCTGTTGAAACTGACGGTGGACGAGCGCGGCGGTGGCCTCGGCGCGCAGGCGCCAACGGTGAAGTTCGCCGTGCGCGCGACGCAATTGGTGTTTCTGGCGCGCGGACCTGGGCCCTATACGCTGGTGCTGGGCAATGCGACGGTGAAGGCGGCGAGTCTGCCGTTGTCGACGTTGATCCCCGATTACAGCCCGGCAAAGCTGGCGACGTTGGGCCGGGCGTCGGTGGATGGCGGGGTGTCGGTTACCCCGGTGTCTACAGGGCCGGTATCGACGGGCTCCGACTGGAAGAAATTCGGCCTGTGGGCGGTGCTGCTGCTCAGTGTTTTGTTTCTGGCGACGATGGCCTTCAGTCTGCTGCGCAAGCCGCCCGCCAATCCCTGAGAATGGCTGGCGCTGCGCGCCAGTTCGCGAGCAAGCCCGCTCCCACACGGGATCTGCTTCATGACATGGATTATGTGTGCGCTACAGATCAAATGTGGGAGCGGGCTTGCTCGCGAATGCGGTCTGCCGGCAGCCAAAAAATAGCGAAACCTGTGACCCATCAAAGGCTCACATTCATCCCATTTCCTACTACGCTGAACCCCGCGCATGAACTCTCTTCGGTCGATCACGTCTGATAGGAGGAAATGCGCCCCGACTCGCGTTAAACTGCGCGGGTTTTTAGTCCCCCATTCCACCGGAGCCTTCCATGTCCCGCGTTACCTTGAGTCGCTATTTGATTGAGCAGACCCGCAGCAACAACACTCCTGCCGATCTGCGCTTCCTGATCGAAGTGGTGGCGCGTGCCTGCAAGGAGATCAACCACGCCGTATCCAAAGGCGCCCTGGGTGGCGTTCTGGGCAGCATGGGCACCGAAAACGTCCAGGGCGAAGTGCAGAAGAAGCTCGACGTGATCTCTAACGAGATCCTGCTCGAAGCCAACGAATGGGGCGGTCACCTGGCCGGCATGGCGTCCGAAGAAATGGACAATGCCTACCAGATCCCGGGCAAATACCCGAAAGGCGCCTACCTGCTGGTATTCGACCCGCTGGACGGTTCGTCGAATATCGACATCAACGCCCCGGTCGGCACCATCTTCTCGGTACTGCGTTGCCCGAACGAATACCTGAGCCAGAACGAGCCCTTGAATGAAAAGGCTTTCCTGCAGCCAGGCACCCAGCAAGTGGCCGCCGGTTACGCGATCTACGGTCCACAGACCATGTTGATCCTGACCCTGGGCGACGGCGTGAAAGGTTTCACCCTGGACCGTGAAATGGGCAGTTTCGTCCTGACCCACGAGAACATCACCATTCCTGAAGCCACCCAGGAATTCGCCATCAACGCCTCCAACCAGCGTCACTGGGAAGCCCCGGTACAGCGCTATGTCGGCGAATTGCTGGCAGGCGATGAAGGCCCGCTGAAAAAGAACTACAACATGCGCTGGGTCGCCGCGATGGTTGCGGACGTGCACCGCATCCTGACCCGTGGCGGTCTGTTCATGTACCCACGCGACAGCCGCGAGCCCTCCAAGCCGGGCAAACTGCGCCTGATGTACGAGGCCAACCCGATGTCGTTCCTGGTGGAACAAGCGGGCGGCGCGTCCACCGACGGCCACCAGCGCATTCTCGACATCCAGCCTGAAGGCCTGCACCAGCGCGTAGCGGTGTTCCTTGGCTCGAAAGAAGAAGTCGCACGCGTGACGGCCTACCACAAGGAATAAACCATGGGCGCGCCCTGGCAGCCGTTGCTCGATTGGTGGTTCGGTTCAGCCGAAACAGCCAGGGCAATCGCGGCTGACAAGGGCAAGTTGTGGTTCGGCAAGCGTGACAGCCAGGACCTCGAGGCGCGTGAGCGTTTCGGGGCCCAGGTCGAGCAGGCACTGACCGGCGGATTGACCGAGTGGATGCAACGTCCTGAAGGTTGGCTGGCACTGGTGCTGTTGCTCGATCAACTCCCGCGCATGATCTTTCGCGACTCTCCCAAAGCCTTTTCCGGTGACCTGCGGGCCCAGAAACTGGTCGCCCAAGGCATTGCCGCGGATTTTGATCGGCAGTTAACACCCATTCAGCGAGTGTTCATCTACCTGGTGTTCGAACACAGCGAGAACCTCGCGGTGCAGAACGAAGGCGTCTCGCGCTACATCGACCTGGTGGCGCAGCAGCCGGAGACTGATCGGGCCTTGTTTGCCGATTACCTGGATTTTGCCGAGCGGCATCAGAAGGTGATTGCGCAGTTTGGACGGTTTCCCCATCGCAATGCGGTGTTGGGGCGCGAGAGTACGGCTGAGGAATTGGTGTTTCTTTCGAAACCCGGGTCGCGCTTCTAAACGCTGCCTACGGATTGTCTTGAAGCAGCCGCTTCATCAGTAATGCTGACAGACTTTTTCGCCTATCGGCAATGATATGGACGAAGACTGTCTGTTCGCGAACCTCATAAATGACTCTTTTCATTCCTGAGAGGATCTGTCAATACTGGCTGAGATTCAGCTTCTCGATTTCTTCCGGTATCGACTGTTGCCTTCGCTGGCAAGCCAGCTCCTACAGGGATCTTTGTCGCACCGCCGATCACTGTAGGAGCTGGCTTGCCAGCGAAGGGGCCGGAAATTGCGACTTAGATCCTGAAACTACCTACCAACTGCTTTAACCGGGCCGCCTGCTGCTCAAGATCGGCACACGCGCGCAAGGTCGACTGCAGGTTCTCCACGCCTTCCTGGTTCAGCGTATTGATCTCGGTAATGTCGACGTTGATCGACTCCACCACGGCCGTCTGCTCTTCCGTCGCCGTTGCCACGGATTGGTTCATGCCATCGATCTCGCCGATGCGCTGGGTCACGCTGCCCAGGCGCTCGCCAGCCTGGTTGGCGATACCGACGCTGCTTTCGCTCTGGCGCTGGCTGTCGGTCATGATGATGACCGCTTCCCGGGCGCCGACTTGCAGTTCCTCGATCATCTTCTGCACTTGCTGTGCCGAGTCCTGGGTGCGGTGGGCGAGGTTGCGCACTTCGTCGGCAACTACCGCAAATCCACGTCCGGCCTCACCGGCACGAGCGGCTTCGATCGCCGCATTGAGCGCCAGCAGGTTGGTCTGCTGGGAGATGCTGGTGATTACTTCCAGAATCTGCCCGATGTTGACGGTGTTGCTGTTGAGCGTCTCGATGTTGCCGCACGAGTCGCTGATCTTGGCCGACAGCTGGTGCATGGCCGAAATGGTTTTATCCACAACCTGCTGACCCTCTTCGGCCAACGCGCGCGCATCGCTCGAATGCTGCGAGGCGAGGGCGGCGTTCTGGGCGATTTCCTGGGCGGCGGCACCGAGCTCGTTGATCGCCGCAGCCACACTACTGGTGCGCGAGGCTTGCTGGTCGGAGTTGAACATCGACGAGTTGGAGGCGGCGACAACGCGCAGGGCCACTTCGTTGACTTGGCCCGTGGCCGAAGACACTTCGCTGATCGAGGTGTGGATGCGTTCGACGAAACGGTTGAACGACAGCCCCAGTGCGCCGAATTCGTCATGGCCATGGATGGCCAGGCGTTTGGTCAGGTCGCCTTCGCCTTCGGCGATGTCGTGCATGGCACGGCCCATGGTCAGCAGCGGCTGCATCAGGAAGCTGATCAGCATGCCCAGCAAGGTGATGATGATCAGCACTGCAATCACCATGGCGATGATCGCCGAGGTGCGGAATTCGCTCAGCATCGAGAACGCGGTGTCCTGATCCAGCACCAGTGCCACGTACCAGTCTGCCGACGGCACACCGTTGACGTGGGTGAAGGAGATGAACTGGCTTTTGCCGTCGATCTCGACTTCTTTCATGCCCGGGCTGACTTTCGGCGCACCGTTGGGGTAAGCATCGCTCAGGTTCTTGAGCACCCATTTGCTGTCCGGGTGAATCAGGATCTTGCCGTCGGCGCCCACGATGAAGGCATGGCCGTGGCCGCCGAAGTTCAGCGAGTTGATGATTGCACTGACGCTGGACAGGTCGATGTCGGCGCCAGCAACGCCAATCATCTGGCCCTGGCGCTGGACCGGCGTTGCCACCGTGATCACCAGTTTGCCGGAGGAGGCGGCGATGTAGGGTTCAGTGACGATAGTCTGTTGCGCGGTGTTGGCCGCTTTGTACCAGCCGCGGGTGCGCGGGTCGTAGTCTGACGCGCGATTGCCCGCAGGGACGGAGAACATCACGCCATCGGTGCCACCGAAGTAACTCAGCTGGAAGTTGCCGGTGTAGGCGGGCAGGTCGATGACCCGTTTCAGGCTGGCGGGGGCATTGCCGTCGGCGCTGACCTGCTGGGCCATTGATTGCAGCAACTGCATGCGGCTTTCCAGCCAGGTCTGGATGTTGCTGGTGGTCAGGCTGCCCAGTTCCTGCATCGAAGCTTCGGTGCTGCTACGCAAGGTCTGGCGCTGGCGATAGTCGTTGAACAGGATGAAACAAGCGAATGCGACGGCCACCACGAGGGCGGCAGCCAACAGGATCTTGTGGCTGAATTTCATGTTTCTGGTCATGGGATGGGCTACCGCAGGAGATCGGGTCGACAAAAGGGGGGGCAAAGGCCACGGACGTGGCTTTGCGTTGCTTGTATGTCGACTGAGCGGCGCCAAAGATTAGGCACTTTGAGCAAAAAACGACGAAATACCCGACAGCCATACGAAGCGGCTGATAATTCGCGCAAAGGTAGACGAGTGGCCTGACAAATAGCCCGTCGGGCAGGGAACCAGACAGGGGTTTTCTCTTCTAAGGTTCAGCTTGGCAGTCATGCCAATCCCTTCGTCCGTGGAGTTTTACATGTCGCTGCGATCCATCGCCCTGCTGTCGTTTTGCGTGTTGCTGGCTGCGTGCAGCAAGGTCAACCAGGAAAACTACTCGAAGCTGTCGTCAGGAATGGCCAAGGCCGAGGTTGAGTCCCTGTTGGGCAAACCCGCCGATTGCTCAGGCGCGCTCGGCATGTCCAGTTGCACATGGGGCGACAAGAATAGCTTTATCAGCGTGCAGTTCGCCGGTGACAAAGTGTTGATGTTTTCCGGCCAAGGCCTGAAGTAAACCGGGGCCACGCGCCCACGGGAGAAAAACAATGAAGCGGTTATTGATCATGCTTTTTGCCGGCCTGGTGTTGGCCGGCTGTGCCAGCTCTGGCCAGGATCCGTTGGCGCCCAAGACCGTCAACAGCGTCAATCTCAAGCGCTACCAGGGTACCTGGTACGAGCTGGCGCGAATGCCGATGTACTTCCAGCGCGATTGCGCGCAATCCGAAGCCCATTACACGCTCAAGCCTGACGGTAACGTCGCGGTGTTGAATCGCTGCCTGACGGCGCAGTGGCAATGGGAAGAGGTCAAGGGCACGGCGTACCCGCAAGTACCAGGCAAGAGCGACAAGTTGTGGGTCGAGTTCGATACCTGGTTTTCCAGGCTGATTCCGGGCGTGGCGAAGGGTCAATACTGGGTGTTGTACGTCAGCGATGACTACAAGACCGCCATCGTCGGCGACCCGAGCCGTCGTTACCTGTGGCTGTTGTCGCGCACCCCGACCGTCAATGGCGTAGTGCGTGAAGAATTGCTGAGCAAGGCGCGTCAGCAGGGTTATGACACCACGCGGCTGATCTGGCGGGCGTCGGATACGCAGATGGCGAAGACCTCGAATTAACCACTAGCGCCTAACCAATGTGGGAGCGGGCTTGCTCGCGAAAGCGGTGTATCAGTCAACAAATCTATCGACTGACACGCCCTTTTCGCGAGCAAGCCCGCTCCCACATTTTGTTTTGCGTTAGTTCAGGAGATCGCGCAGGACCTGGGTGAAGGCGCGATTGCTTTCCTCTTCCCCGGCATGCCGCCCGTCACGCACGACCCACTGGCCATTGACCAGCACATCGCGCACCTGGCGATCGCCACCGGCAAACAACCAACGATTGAGAATCCCGTCGCCACTGGCGGTCGCCAGGTACGGATCGTTGCCGTCCAGCACCAGCCAATCGGCACGCTTGCCGACTTCCAGTGCGCCGATCGGTTGCCCGAGTGCCTGGGCGCCGCCGTCCAGCGCCGCATCAAACAGCGTGCGGCCGACCATCGGCTGGTCCGCGCCATACAGGCGGTTGCGCCGTTGATCACGCAGGCGCTGACCGTATTCCAGCCAGCGCAACTCTTCCACCACGCTCAATGACACATGGCTGTCGGAACCGATGCCCATGCGCCCGCCCTGGGCGAGAAAATCCACTGCCGGGAAAATCCCGTCGCCGAGGTTGGCTTCGGTGGTCAGGCACAGGCCGGCGATGGCGCGACTCTTGGCCATCGACGTGACCTCTTCCGGGTTGGCGTGGGTGGCGTGCACCAGGCACCAGCGCTGGTCGACTTCGACGTTTTCGTACAGCCATTGCAGTGGACGACGGCCGCTCCAGCTCAGGCAGTCGTCGACTTCTTTCTGCTGCTCGGCAATGTGGATGTGCACCGGGCATTGCTTGTCGCTGGCCGCCAGCACTTCGCTGATCTGTTGTGGCGTGACCGCGCGCAATGAGTGGAAACACAAACCCAGGGACTGAGCCGGTTGCTGCGCCAGCAACGGTTGCAGGCGCGATTGCAGTTTGAGGTAGTTTTCAGTGCTGTTGATAAAACGGCGCTGGCCGTCATTTGGCGTTTGACCGCCGAAACCGGCGTGGCTGTAGAGCACGGGAAGCAGGGTCAAACCGATACCCGCAGAACTGGCCGCCTGGCTGATCCGCAGGGCCAGTTCGGCTGGATCTGCGTAAGGCTGGCCATCGATGTCGTGATGCACATAGTGAAATTCCGCCACCGAGGTGTAACCGGCCTTGAGCATTTCGATGTACAGCTGGCGGGCAATGACGCCCAATTGCTCCGGGCTGATTTTTCCGACGAGGCGATACATCAAGTCGCGCCAGGTCCAGAAGCTGTCGTTCGGATTGCCTGCCACTTCCGCCAGCCCGGCCATGGCCCGCTGGAACGCGTGGGAGTGCAGATTCGGCATGCCCGGCAGCAGCGGACCGCTCAACCGTTCGGCGTCATCTGCATGAGAATCGGCCTGGATATGGGTCAAGACGCCGTCGGCGCTGACCTCGAGACGTACATTGTTGGCCCATCCGTTAGGCAGCAGCGCGCGTTCGGCAAAGAAGGCGGACATGGTTCAGCACCCCATCGTGTGTTATTTGTATATACATATACAGACGTTTGCCTGCCCGGTAAACTCCGGCAAGCTAGCGACATCAACCAAACGACCAAGGATTAACCGTGCCGACTCCGCCTCCAGTCTCTCCGTTGGCCGCGAACATGGGCGACAGTCCGGCGCCCCTGTACGCTCGCGTCAAACAGATGATCACCCAGCAAATCGACAGCGGTAACTGGCCGCCGCACTACCGCGTTCCGTCGGAAAGCGAGCTGGTCAGCCAGCTGGGTTTCAGCCGCATGACCATCAACCGCGCCTTGCGCGAAATGACCGCCGACGGTCTGTTGGTGCGCATGCAGGGTGTCGGCACCTTCGTTGCCGAGCCGAAGAGCCAGTCCGCCCTGTTCGAAGTGCACAACATCGCCGACGAAATCGCCTCCCGTGGCCATCGCCACACCTGCAAGGTGATCACCCTTGAAGAGGAAGCTGCGGGCTCCGAACGCGCCCTGGCGCTGGACATGCGCGAAGGCCAGAAGGTTTTCCACTCGCTGATCGTGCATTTCGAAAACGACATTCCGGTGCAAATCGAAGATCGTTTCGTCAACGCGCTGGTGGCGCCTGAGTACCTCAAGCAGGATTTCACCCTGCAAACGCCCTACGCCTACCTGAACCAGGTCGCGCCGCTGACCGAAGGCGAGCACGTGGTCGAGGCGATCCTGGCCGAGCCGTCCGAATGCAAGTTGCTGCAGATTGAAAAAGGCGAGCCGTGCCTGCTGATCCGTCGCCGCACCTGGTCTGGTCGTCAGCCGGTGACCGCCGCTCGCTTGATCCACCCTGGTTCCCGTCATCGTCTGGAAGGTCGGTTCCACAAATGAATGATCTGAAAGTTTTACGCGCCGAAGATTACCCGCGCATGCCGTGGAAGAACGGCGGCGGCAGCACCGAAGAAATTACCCGCGATGCCGGTACCGGCCTGGATGGGTTCGGCTGGCGCTTGTCGATTGCCGATATCGGGGACTCGGGCGGGTTTTCCACCTTTGCCGGTTACGAGCGGGTGATCACCGTTTTGCAGGGTGACGGCATGACCCTGACGGTGGATGGCCAGGACGCTCGGCCACTGTTACCGCTGGACCCGTTTGCCTTCAGTGGTGAAAGCAAGGTGTCCTGCACATTGCTGGGTGGGCCAATTCGCGATTTCAACCTCATTTATGCCCCGCAACGTTACGCGGCGCGGTTGCAGTGGTTGAGCGGTGAGCAGCGGTTTTTCAGCGAGGCTGGGACTGTGCTGGTGTTCAGTGTCAGTGATGCGCTGGAAGTGAAGACCGGTAACACCGTCTCGCAGCTTGGTCGGCATGATTGTCTGCAGCTCGACGGTAACGCCGGGCTGCTGGAAGTATCCAGCAATAGCGCCTGCTGCGTGATCGAACTGACAACGCGCTGATCCCCTTGCAGGAGCGAGCTTGCTCGCGAAAAACCCAAGGACGCCGCGGAGCATCTGGTTTTACGCGTTATCGTTCAAGACCATCGCGAGCAAGCTCGCTCCTACAGGGGGGAGAGCTTGCTCGCGATGTCGTTTCCCCTCTCGGATTACGTTTCCCACAGCGCACCACTTTGTTACCGAACGCCCCAGCGTGGCGCAAAACCTCGCCTAAGTAACAAAATCCTCTCGCCACAAAAATCCCCCCAGAAAAATTTCATCCACGCCAGAACCCTTATTCCAGGCGCTCTCCAGCCCTTTCAGAATTTTTCTTGAATGCTCATCCAACAAGTTGGCCGCTTGATTGCATATGCTTGTATGTACAAGTAAAGACGTATGCGTATGAGTCACGAGGACTCAACCATCGTCCACTGATTTGCCGGTGTGCACTGATGCCCATTGGCTTGCTCGCCCACTGCCTGGGTTGGTTTTTGGATTGATTGCTGAGGAGTTCTTTTCGTGACTAAATTTCGTGACGTTGAAATCCGCGCTGCCCGCGGTAACAAGCTGACCGCCAAGAGCTGGCTGACCGAAGCGCCGCTGCGCATGCTGATGAACAACCTCGACCCTGAAGTCGCCGAGAACCCTAAAGAACTGGTGGTTTACGGTGGTATCGGTCGTGCGGCACGTAACTGGGAGTGCTACGACAAGATCGTCGAAAGCCTGACCAACCTGAACGACGACGAAACCCTGCTGGTGCAATCCGGCAAGCCGGTCGGCGTGTTCAAGACCCACGCCAACGCCCCGCGTGTACTGATCGCCAACTCCAACCTGGTACCGCACTGGGCGAGCTGGGAGCACTTCAACGAACTCGACGCCAAGGGCCTGGCCATGTACGGCCAGATGACCGCCGGCAGCTGGATCTACATCGGCAGCCAGGGCATCGTCCAGGGCACCTACGAAACCTTCGTCGAAGCCGGTCGCCAGCACTACAACGATGACCTCAAAGGCAAGTGGGTACTGACCGCAGGCCTGGGTGGCATGGGCGGTGCCCAGCCTCTGGCAGCAACCCTGGCCGGTGCCTGCTCGCTGAACATCGAATGCCAGCAGGTCAGCATCGATTTCCGCCTGAAAAGCCGCTATGTCGACGAGCAAGCCAAAGACCTCGACGACGCGCTGGCCCGCATCGCCAAATACACCAAAGAAGGCAAGGCGATCTCTATCGCACTGCTGGGTAACGCCGCTGAAATCCTGCCGGAACTGGTCAAGCGCGGTGTGCGCCCGGACATGGTTACCGACCAGACCAGCGCCCACGACCCGCTCAACGGCTACCTGCCAGCCGGCTGGACCTGGGAGCAGTACCGCGCTCGTGCCCAGACCGAACCTGCTGCTGTGATCAAAGCCGCCAAGCAATCGATGGCCGTACACGTCAAGGCGATGTTGGACTTCCAGAAAATGGGCGTACCGACCTTCGACTACGGCAACAACATCCGCCAGATGGCGCAAGAAGAAGGCGTGGAAAACGCCTTCGACTTCCCGGGCTTCGTACCGGCCTACATCCGCCCACTGTTCTGCCGTGGCATCGGCCCGTTCCGCTGGGCGGCGCTGTCGGGCAACGCCGAAGACATCTACAAGACCGACGCCAAGGTCAAGGAACTGATCCCGGACGACGCCCACCTGCACAACTGGCTGGACATGGCCCGCGAGCGCATCAGCTTCCAGGGTCTGCCGGCACGTATCTGCTGGGTAGGCCTGGGCCTGCGCGCCAAGCTGGGCCTGGCGTTCAACGAAATGGTGCGCAGCGGTGAGCTGTCCGCGCCAATCGTGATCGGTCGCGACCACCTGGACTCCGGTTCCGTAGCGAGCCCGAACCGCGAAACCGAAGCGATGCAGGACGGTTCCGATGCCGTGTCCGACTGGCCACTGCTCAACGCCCTGCTCAACACCGCGAGCGGCGCGACCTGGGTGTCCCTGCACCACGGCGGCGGCGTCGGCATGGGCTTCTCCCAGCACTCGGGCATGGTGATTGTCTGCGACGGTACCGATGAAGCGGCCGAGCGTATCGCTCGCGTGTTGCACAACGACCCGGCGACCGGCGTGATGCGCCATGCCGATGCCGGTTACCAGATCGCGATCGACTGCGCCAAGGAGCAAGGGCTGAACCTGCCGATGATTACCGGTAAATAAAAAACCGGCCTTGGCCGACGCAAACCTGTAGGAGCTGGCTTGCCAGCGAATGACGCACCCAGGTGTGTCAGGAAAGATGCCTTCGCGAGCAAGCTCGCTCCTACAGGGGATCACCAACCCAGAATAACAATCCACAGAGGTTGAATCATGGCTGTCAGCAGCGAACGTGCAGGCAACAAACCGTTGATCGAGAAGCGCTCGATCGACTACATCCCGGAGGCGGAAAGACACGGTCGTCTGTTTAGCCAGTTCACCCTGTGGATGGGTGCCAACCTGCAAATCACCGCGATTGTCACCGGGGCCCTGGCCGTGGTGCTCGGCGGTGATGTGTTCTGGTCGTTGATCGGTCTGTTGATCGGCCAACTGATCGGTGGCGGCGTCATGGCGCTGCATGCGGCGCAAGGGCCCAAGCTGGGCCTGCCGCAGATGATCTCCAGCCGTGTGCAGTTCGGCGTGTATGGCGCGGCGATCCCGATCGTGCTGGTGTGCCTGATGTACCTGGGCTTCACCGCAACGGGGACCGTGCTTTCCGGCCAGGCGCTGGGCCAGTTGTTTGGCGTCAGCGACACCGTCGGTATCCTTCTTTTCGCCAGTGTCATCGTGCTGGTCACGGTGCTCGGTTACCGGGTGATCCATTGGATCGGCCGTGTTGCCAGTGTCGTTGGCGTGATTGCCTTTGTGTATCTGTTCAGCCGTCTGATCAGCCAGGTTGATGTTGGCGCGCTGTTGCAGATCCGCCACTTCAGCTGGAGCAGTTTCCTGCTCGCGGTGTCGCTCGCGGCATCCTGGCAGATCGCCTTCGGCCCTTATGTGGCTGACTACTCTCGCTACCTGCCGAGCAAGGTTTCCTCGGTGAAAACCTTTTTCGCCGCAGGCGCAGGTTCGGTGATTGGTGCGCAGGTGGCGATGGTCCTCGGCGTGTTCGCTGCCGCTTCGGCCAACGGCCAATTCGCCGGCCACGAAGTGGCCTACATCGTTGGCCTGGGTGGTACCGGTGCCACCGCTGCGCTGCTGTACTTCAGCATCGCGTTCGGCAAGGTCACCATTTCCACGCTGAACTCCTACGGCAGCTTCATGTGCATTGCGACCATCATCAGCGGCTTCCAAGGTGACCTGAAAGTATCGCGCTTGCAGCGCCTACTCTTCGTGCTGGTCATCGTCGGTGCTGCGACCCTGATGGCGTTGCTTGGCCAGCACTCGTTCCTCGGTGCGTTCAAGTCCTTCATCCTGTTCCTGCTGGCGTTCTTTACGCCATGGAGCGCGATCAACCTGGTGGACTACTACTGCATCACCCGCGAGCGCTATGACGTGCCGGCGCTGTCCGATCCGAACGGTCGCTATGGCCGTTGGAACGCCCTCGGTATCAGCGTCTATGTTTTCGGTGTGCTGGTGCAGCTGCCGTTCATCTCCACCAAGTTCTACACCGGTCCGCTGGTGGCGGCCCTGGGCGATGTGGATATTTCCTGGATCATCGGCCTGGTGGTTCCCGCAGCCCTGTATTACCTGTGTGCGAAAAAATGGCACGGCTCAGTGCCCGATCATTTGATCCTGCCGGTCGAGCAGGACGTGGTCACAGAACAAAAGCAGACTGTCGGTCGCGCTGCGGCGCAGGCCTGATTGGACGTGGACAGGGCTGGATGCCTCTTGACTGCCGTAAGCCAATTCATGATTAGGAGCGTCACTACAATGAAATCGAACAAGACCCTGCTGACCACATTGCTATCCATGGGCCTGCTGGCCAGCGCCGGCGCCTCTCAGGCAGCGGGCTGGTGCGAGTCTGGCAAACCGGTGAAATTCGCCGGCCTGAACTGGGAAAGCGCCATGTTGCTGACCGACGTGATGCAACTGGTTCTGGAAAAAGGCTACGACTGCAAGACCGACAGCCTGCCAGGCAACTCCATCACCATGGAAAACGCCCTGGGCAGCAACGACATCCAGGTGTTTGCCGAAGAGTGGGTGGGCCGCAGCGAGGTCTGGAACAAGGCCGAGAAGGCCGGCAAGGTCGTCGGTGTCGGTGCTCCGGTCGTCGGCGCGGTCGAAGGCTGGTACGTGCCGCGCTATGTGATCGAAGGCGATGCCAAGCGTAAGCTGGAAGCCAAGACCCCGGACCTGAAGAATATTGCCGACCTGGGCAAATATGCGGCGGTGTTCAAGGACGCCGAAGAACCCTCCAAAGGGCGTTTCTACAACTGCCCGGCCGGCTGGACCTGTGAGCTGGACAACAGCGAAATGCTGAAAAGCTACGGCCTGGAAAGCACCTACACCAACTTCCGCCCAGGCACCGGCCCGGCACTCGATGCCGCCGTGCTGTCGAGCTACAAGCGTGGCGAGCCGATCCTGTTCTACTACTGGTCGCCGACGCCGCTGATGGGCCAGGTCGACGTGGTGAAGCTGGAAGAGAAACCAGGCGTGAACAAGACCGTGACCATCAAGGTCGGCCTGTCCAAGACCTTCCACGACGAAGCGCCGGAACTGGTGGCCGTGCTGGAAAAGGTCAACGTGCCAATCGACCTGCTGAACCAGAACCTGGCCCGCATGACCAAAGAGCGGATCGAGTCGCCAAAACTGGCCAAGATCTTCTTGAAGGAACATCCTGAAGTCTGGCACGCATGGGTGAGCGAAGACGCAGCCAAGAAAATCGACGCGGCCTTGTAGGTTGGGCTTCTCCGGCTGCCGACGACGGCAGTCGGATGCTTGATCGCAACCCCTTGATTGAGAGTCTCTTATGTTTCCCGAAAGCTTTACCTTTTCCATCGCCGACTGGGTCAACGGTTGGGTCGATTCGCTGGTCACCAACTACGGCGACGTGTTCCGGCACATCTCCGACACCCTGTTGTGGGCCATCGTCAATCTCGAAAGCCTGCTGCGCGCAGCGCCCTGGTGGCTGATGCTGGCCATCGTGGCGGGCGTGGCCTGGCACGCGACCCGCAAGGTCGTGACCACCGCCGTGATCGTCGGCCTGCTGTTCCTGGTGGGCGCGGTCGGTCTCTGGGACAAGCTGATGCAGACCCTGGCGCTGATGATGGTGGCCACGGTCATCTCGGTGCTGATCGGCGTGCCGCTGGGCATTCTCTCGGCCCGCAGCAATCGCCTGCGTTCGGTGCTGATGCCGTTGCTGGACATCATGCAGACCATGCCGAGCTTCGTGTACCTGATCCCGGTACTGATGCTGTTCGGCCTGGGCAAGGTCCCGGCGATTTTCGCCACCGTGATCTACGCGGCGCCGCCGCTGATCCGTCTGACCGACCTGGGGATTCGCCAGGTTGACGGCGAGGTGATGGAAGCGATCAACGCCTTCGGTGCCAACCGTTGGCAGCAACTGTTCGGCGTGCAATTGCCGCTGGCCCTGCCTAGCATCATGGCCGGGATCAACCAGACCACCATGATGGCCCTGTCGATGGTGGTGATCGCCTCGATGATCGGTGCCCGTGGCCTGGGCGAAGACGTGCTGGTGGGGATTCAGACCCTCAACGTCGGACGCGGCCTCGAAGCCGGTCTGGCGATCGTGATTCTGGCCGTCGTGATCGACCGCATTACACAGGCGTACGGTCGTGCACGGCATGAGGTGAGCAAATGAACAACGCAACCGTGAGCAAGATCGAAGTCAAGAACGTCTTCAAGATTTTCGGCAACCGTTCCAAGGAAGCGCTGGCCATGGTCGGCCAGGGCAAGACCAAGGATCAGGTGCTGGCCGAAACCGGCTGCGTGGTCGGCGTGAACGATCTGTCCCTGAGCATCGGCAGCGGCGAGATCTTCGTGATCATGGGCCTGTCGGGTTCCGGCAAATCCACTCTGGTGCGCCACTTCAACCGCCTGATCGACCCGACCAGCGGCGCGATCCTGGTGGACGGCGTGGACATCCTGCAATACGACATGGAAGCCCTGCGCGAATTTCGTCGTCGCAAGATCAGCATGGTGTTCCAGAGCTTCGGCCTGTTGCCGCACAAGAGCGTGCTGGACAACGTCGCCTACGGCTTGAAGATCCGCGGCGAGAGCAAACAGATGTGCGCCGAGCGCGCGCTGCACTGGATCAACACCGTGGGCCTCAAGGGCTACGAAAACAAATACCCGCACCAGCTTTCCGGCGGCATGCGCCAGCGTGTGGGCCTGGCCCGTGCGTTGGCGGCGGACACCGACATCATCCTGATGGACGAAGCCTTCAGTGCCCTCGACCCGCTGATCCGCGCCGAGATGCAGGACCAGTTGCTGGAACTGCAAAAGACCCTGCACAAGACCATCGTCTTCATCACCCACGACCTCGACGAGGCCGTGCGCATCGGCAACCGCATCGCGATTCTCAAGGATGGCCGCCTGATCCAGGTCGGCACGCCGAAAGAGATCCTGCATTCGCCGGCGGATGAGTATGTCGACCGCTTTGTGCAGCGTCGGGCAGCGGTGGTTTAAAGATTTGCGGTGAATGTGCTGGCCTCTTCGCTGGCAAGCCAGCTCCTACAAGGTGTACGCAATCCCCTGTAGCAGCTGGCTTGCCAGCGAAGGCGGCGGTGAAGCTGCATCAATATTTGGATGAGGTTGAAGATGTCCCAGGCTGAAAAAATCGTTATCACCGAGAAGCAGGTCACCTGGCAGGACGTGGTCGCCGTCGCCCGTCATGGCGCGCAACTCGAGCTGTCGGCGCCGATCTGGGCGCGGATTGAAAACGCCCAGGCCATCGTCCAGCGCATCGTCAGCAGCGGCGAGCGCGCCTACGGCATCAACACCGGGCTGGGCGCACTGTGCAACGTTTCGCTGCAGGACGAACAGCTCAGCCAGTTGTCGCGCAACACCTTGCTCAGCCACGCCTGTGGCGTCGGCGCGCCGCTGAGCAACGAGCAGACCCGCTCGATCATGTGCGCCGCCGTCGTCAACTACAGCCACGGCAAATCCGGCCTGCACCGCCAGGTGGTCGAAGCGCTGCTGGCGTTGCTCAACCGTGGCATCACCCCGCAAGTGCCATCCCAGGGCTCCGTAGGCTACCTGACCCACATGGCCCACATCGGTATCGCATTGCTGGGTGTCGGCAATGTCAGCTATCGCGGGCAGATCGTTTGCGCGCAGCAGGCCCTGGCCGAAGAAGGGCTGCAACCGGTCAAGCTGGGTGCCAAGGATGGTCTGTGCCTGGTCAACGGTACGCCCTGCATGACCGGCCTGAGTTGCCTGGCCATTGCCGATGCCACGCACCTGCTGGAATGGGCCGATGTGATCGGTGCCATGAGCTTCGAGGCCCAGCGCGGGCAGATCGACGCGTTCGATGCCGAAATCATCGCGCTCAAGCCGCACCCGGGCATGCAGCAGGTCGGCATCAACCTGCGTGCGTTGCTCGACGGCAGCGAAGTGATTGCCCAGAGCAAGGGCATTCGCACGCAGGATGCCTTGAGCATTCGATCGATTCCGCAGGTGCACGGTGCTGCTCGCGACCAGTTGCTGCACGCGACCCGGCAGATCGAAACCGAACTCAACAGCGCCACCGACAACCCGCTGGTGCTGGGCACCGCGGACAACTACCGCGTCGTTTCCCAGGCTAACCCGCACGGCCAGTCCGTGGCGCTGGCGGCAGACCTGCTGGCCATCGCCATGGCCGAAATCGGCTCCATCGCCGAGCGTCGTCTCGACCGTTTGATCAACCCGCATGTCAGCGGTCTGCCGGCGTTTCTGGTGGCCAACCCGGGCGTGAACTCCGGGATGATGATCGTGCAATACGTCGCTGCCTCGCTGTGTGCAGAAAACCGCCAATTGGCGCAACCGGCGGTACTCGACAACTACGTCACCTCCGGCCTGCAGGAAGATCACCTGAGCCTGGGCACCAACGCCGCGCTGAAGCTGCATCGTGCCCTGGAAAACTGCACACAGATCCTCGCCATCGAGTACCTGCTGGCAGCCCAGGCGTTCGAGTTCCTGAAAGAACAGCGTTTCGGCGCTGGCACAGATGCGGCGTGGCGTCTGCTGCGTCAGCGCGTCCCGGCTTACGATCAGGACCGTTGGCTGGCGCCGGACATCGCTGCCGCTGCTGGGGTTTTGAAAGAACCGAATTTGCTGCGCAAGGCTTTGCCGAACCTGAACTGATTTCTAAATAAGCCAGCGTGCCAAGGCGCCAGCCCCCCAAAAGGTGGGAAGCGACGGACAACGGACATCTCCGGAGCGTCTGGTTAGTTAATAAAAACTCTCAAAAGGAGAATGAATGTGACTGCGCTTAATTTGATCCCTGGCCAACTGACCCTCGCCCAACTGCGTGACGTGTATCTGCAACCGGTGAAACTGACCCTCGACAACAGCGCCGCGGCCCAGATCGAAGCCAGCGTTGCCTGCGTGGAACAGATTCTCGCCGAGAACCGTACCGCCTACGGCATCAACACCGGTTTCGGTCTGCTGGCCTCGACCCGCATCGCCAGCGAAGATCTGGAAAACCTGCAACGCTCGCTGGTGCTGTCCCACGCGGCCGGTGTCGGCCAGCCGATCAGCGACGACCTGGTGCGCCTGATCATGGTGCTCAAGGTCAACAGCCTGAGCCGTGGTTTCTCCGGTATCCGCCGGGTAGTCATCGATGCGCTGATCGCCCTGATCAACGCCGAGGTTTATCCGCACATCCCGCTGAAAGGTTCGGTGGGTGCCTCCGGTGACCTGGCCCCTCTGGCCCACATGTCGCTGGTGCTGCTGGGTGAAGGCAAGGCTCGCTACAAAGGCGAGTGGATGGAAGCCACCGAAGCGCTGAAAGTTGCTGGTCTGACCCCGCTGACCCTGGCGGCGAAAGAAGGCCTGGCGCTGCTCAACGGCACTCAGGTTTCCACCGCGTTTGCCCTGCGTGGCCTGTTCGAAGGCGAAGACCTGTTCGCCGGTGCCTTGGCACTGGGTGGCCTGACCGTTGAAGCGGTGTTGGGCTCGCGCTCGCCGTTCGACGCACGTATCCATGCTGCCCGTGGCCAGAAAGGCCAGATCGACGCCGCTGCCGCTTACCGCGACCTGCTGGGTGAGCGCAGTGAAGTCTCCGACTCTCATGAAAACTGCGATAAGGTCCAGGACCCGTACTCCCTGCGCTGCCAGCCGCAAGTCATGGGCGCGTGCCTGACCCAGTTCCGTCAGGCCGCCGAAGTGCTGGCCATCGAAGCCAACGCCGTATCGGACAACCCGCTGGTCTTCGCCTCTGAAGGCGACGTGATTTCCGGCGGTAACTTCCACGCCGAACCGGTGGCCATGGCTGCTGACAACATGGCCCTGGCCATCGCTGAAATCGGCTCCCTGAGCGAGCGCCGTATCTCGCTGATGATGGACAAGCACATGTCGCAACTGCCGCCGTTCCTGGTGGCTAACGGTGGCGTGAACTCCGGCTTCATGATCGCCCAGGTGACCGCCGCGGCACTGGCCAGCGAAAACAAGGCGCTGTCCCATCCGCATTCGGTGGACAGCCTGCCGACTTCCGCCAACCAGGAAGACCACGTATCGATGGCTCCTGCGGCTGGCAAGCGTCTGTGGGAAATGGCCGAAAACACCCGTGGGATTCTCGCCGTTGAATGGCTGGCGGCAGTGCAGGGCCTGGATTTGCGCAACGGCCTGAAGAGCTCGCCGAAACTGGAAAAGGCCCGGGCGATTCTGCGTAACGAAGTGCCGTTCTATGAGAAGGACCGTTTCTTTGCGCCGGACATCAACGCTGCGAGCGAGTTGCTGGCTTCGCGTTGCTTGAACGAGCTGGTATCGGCGAAGTTGCTTCCTAGCCTGTAAGGGCCTCTTCGCGAGCAAGCCCGCTCCCACAGGAGAACGCATTCCAATGTGGGAGCGGGCTTGCTCGCGAATCGATTTTGAATAACACGAGGATTTGGGATGAAAACCCTCTGGCAACACTGCCACGTCGCAACCATGGCGCAAGGCGTCTACTCGATCATCGAGGACGCGGCCATCGTGACGTCCGGTGCGCTCATCGAGTGGGTCGGCCCGCGCGCTGAACTGCCGGCGGGCGAATACCCGGCGGTCAATGATTTGAATGGGGCCTGGGTCACGCCAGGCCTGATCGACTGCCACACCCACACGGTGTTCGGCGGTAACCGCAGCGGTGAATTCGAGCAGCGCCTGCAAGGCGTCAGCTACGCGGAAATCGCCGCCAGCGGCGGCGGCATCGCCAGCACCGTGCGTGCCACTCGCGCGGCCAGCGAAGACGAGCTGTTCGCCAGCGCCGCCAAGCGTCTGAAAAGCCTGATGCGCGATGGCGTCACCAGCATCGAGATCAAATCCGGATACGGCCTCGACCTCGCCAACGAACGCAAGATGCTGCGTGTAGCGCGTCGCCTTGGCGCCGAACTGCCGGTCAGCGTGCGCAGCACCTGCCTGGCGGCTCACGCCTTGCCACCGGAATATGCCGATCGCGCCGACGATTACATCGATCACATCTGCAGCGACATGCTCCCGGCCCTGGCCGCCGAAGGGCTGGTGGACGCGGTGGATGCGTTCTGTGAATACCTGGCGTTTTCACCTGCCCAGGTCGAGCGCGTATTCATCACCGCCCAGGAACTGGGCCTGCCGGTGAAGCTGCACGCCGAGCAACTTTCGTCCCTGCACGGTTCGAGCCTGGCGGCGCGTTACCACGCACTGTCGGCCGATCATCTGGAATTCATGACCGAAGACGACGCCATCGCCATGGCCAAGTCCGGCACAGTGGCGGTGTTGCTGCCCGGCGCCTTCTACTTCCTGCGCGAGACCCAGTTGCCGCCGATGGAGGCCTTGCGCAAGCACGGCGTGAAAATCGCCATCGCCACCGACCTCAACCCCGGCACCTCGCCGGCGCTGTCGTTGCGCCTGATGCTGAACATGGCCTGTACCTGTTTCCGCATGACCCCGGAAGAGGCCCTGGCTGGCGCGACCCTCCATGCCGCGACCGCGTTGGGCATGGCTGACACCCACGGTTCGCTTGAGGCCGGCAAGGTTGCGGATTTCGTTGCCTGGCACATCGATCGCCCGGCCGACCTGTGCTACTGGCTGGGCGGAGACCTGGAAAAACGCGTCGTGCGCCACGGCGTCGAATCAAGTCTGTAGGAGATCTGTTGTGGATAAGGTTCTGAACTTCAAACAAGGCCGCGTGCCGCTGCTGATCAGCATGCCCCACGCCGGCGTGCGCCTGACCCCGGCGGTCGAAGCGGGATTGATCCCCGACGCGAAAAGCCTGCCGGACACCGACTGGCACATCCCGAAGCTTTACGATTTCGCCGCCGAGCTGGGTGCCAGCACCCTGGCCGCCGAGTATTCGCGATTCGTCATCGACCTGAACCGGCCGTCCGACGACAAGCCTTTGTATGTCGGCGCCACCACCGGTCTGTACCCGGCGACACTGTTCGACGGCATCCCGTTGTTCCGCGAAGGCCTTGAGCCCTCTGCCGATGAACGTGCAACCTACCTGGAGCAGATCTGGACGCCGTACCACAGCACCTTGCAGAACGAGCTGGCGCGACTGAAAGCCGAGTTCGGCTACGCGCTGTTGTTCGATGCGCACTCGATCCGCTCGATCATCCCGCACCTGTTCGACGGCAAGCTGCCGGACTTCAACCTCGGTACCTTCAATGGCGCCAGTTGCGATCCGCAGCTGGCCTCGCAGCTGGAAGCCATCTGCGCCGGTCATCCGGATTACAGCCATGTGTTGAACGGACGCTTCAAAGGCGGCCACATCACCCGGCATTACGGTAATCCGGCAGAAAACATTCACGCCGTGCAACTGGAGCTGGGGCAGTGCACGTACATGGAAGAGTTCGAGCCGTTCCGTTATCGGCCGGACCTGGCGGAGCCGACGCGGGTGGTATTGAAAGAGTTGTTACAAGGTTTGCTCGCGTGGGGTAAGGAACGCTACAAACGCTGAATGCCAACGCAATTCCCCCGGTAGGAGCTGCCGCAGGCTGCGATCTTTTGATCTTGAAAAATCAGAATCAAAAGATCGCAGCCTGCGGCAGCTCCTACAGGGGGCATGCTCATTGACGTAATTCGGGTTTATGATGCCCAACGGCAGAATAATAGAAGTCCCCCCAGGGATGACCTCGACCCCTTACGGAGCGCGCAATGCAGACTTTGTACCCACAGATCAAACCCCACGCCCGGCACGATCTGGCCGTCGACGAGACCCACACGCTGTATGTCGACGAAAGCGGTTCGCCGAAAGGTTTGCCGGTGGTGTTCATTCACGGCGGCCCCGGTGCCGGTTGCGATGCCGCGAGTCGCTGTTACTTCGATCCCAACCTGTACCGCATTGTCACCTTCGACCAGCGCGGTTGCGGTCGTTCCACCCCCCACGCGAGTCTGGAAAACAACACCACCTGGGACCTGGTCGCCGACCTCGAGCGGATCCGCCAGCACCTGGGCATCGACAAGTGGGTGCTGTTCGGCGGTTCCTGGGGTTCGACCCTGGCGCTGGCCTACGCGCAAACCCATCCGGAGCGCGTACACGGGCTGATCCTGCGCGGGATTTTTCTCTGCCGCCCGCAGGAAATCGAATGGTTCTATCAAGCGGGCGCCAGTCGCCTGTTCCCGGATTACTGGCAGGACTACATTGCGCCGATCCCGGCGGACGAGCGCCATGACCTGCTCAACGCCTTCCACAAACGCCTGACCGGCAACGACCAGATCGCCCAGATGCACGCGGCCAAGGCCTGGTCCACCTGGGAAGGTCGCACCGCCACCCTGCGTCCGAACCCGATGGTCGTCGATCGTTTCTCCGAGCCGCAGCGTGCGTTGTCCATCGCCCGTATCGAATGCCACTATTTCACCAACAATGCCTTCCTTGAACCGAACCAGCTGATTCGCGACATGGGCAAGATCGCTCATTTGCCAGGAGTGATCGTCCACGGTCGCTATGACGTGATCTGCCCGCTGGATAACGCCTGGGAACTGCACCAGGCCTGGCCCAATAGCGAACTGCAAATCATCCGTGACGCGGGCCATGCCGCTGCCGAACCGGGCATTACCGATGCATTGGTGCGTGCTGCCGATAAAATGGCGCGGCGCTTGCTCGACCTCGCCCCCGAAGAAGCATGAAAGGTCTGCTGCAACGCGTGCGCGGCGCGCGAGTCGAGGTGGCGGGGGAGGTGGTCGGCACGGTCGACCAGGGTTTGCTGGTGCTGGTAGCCGTCGAGCCGGACGACACGCGGGCCAGCGCCGACAAACTTCTCAATAAGCTGCTTAACTATCGAGTGTTCAGCGACGCTGAGGGCAAGATGAACCTGTCCCTGGCGGATGTGGGTGGGGGGTTGCTGCTGGTCTCGCAGTTCACCCTGGCCGCCGACACCAAGAGCGGGCTGCGTCCGAGTTTTTCGACCGCGGCCCCTCCGGCCTTGGGCGAGGAGCTGTTCGACTATCTATTATGCAAAGCGAAACAGGTGCATGGCACTGTGGCATCAGGTAGATTCGGCGCGGATATGCAGGTGCACCTGGTCAATGACGGCCCGGTCACCTTCCTGTTACAGACCTGAAAGCGTTTGAAACATCTTTTTAA
Organism: Pseudomonas sp. YuFO20; assembly: GCF_035064975.1. Lineage (NCBI taxonomy): Bacteria > Pseudomonadati > Pseudomonadota > Gammaproteobacteria > Pseudomonadales > Pseudomonadaceae > Pseudomonas > Pseudomonas sp. YuFO20. The sequence continues at coordinate 63,118 of NZ_JAXDEO010000005.1, read as the reverse complement.
GCGCTTTTCGACTGAAAACAGGCGTTTTCCCCGATAAATACTTTGTTACCCCTGATGCGTTGTAACGCGGCCTACTAGATAATCGCGCGCTACGGGGATCAGCGTTCGTTGGTCCATTTTGACTTAGGTAGAGACTTGTCCGGATCCGATTGGGGAATCATTTTGCCCCAGCGGAGTCGGAACAATGCTCGCCAACTTGGCAAGAGTGGTCTGCAGGACCGGTTTTTTCCCACCGGATGCCTACAGGCCCTTTAACTGGCCGTTGGTTTTTTGATCTGTTTTCGGCGAGGGTTGCTCGTGATTGTTAGTCCCTGTAACGCACCAAAATTGACTGCCAAACGGTTTCGTAGCGCATTGGTAGCGGGCTCGGCACTCCTGTGCCTGCTCAGCGCCGGCCAGCTTTGGGCATTCAATCTGGATGATGTATCGGTAAAGGCAAAAGAGCTGGCCGGGCAAAAGTACGAAGCGCCGCGCAGCAACCTGCCGAACGAATTTCGCGAGATGAAATTCGCCGACTATCAGAAAATTCGCTTCCTGACTGAAAAAGCCGAATGGGCCGATCAGAAGACCCCGTTCAAGCTTTCGTTCTATCACCAGGGCATGCATTTCGATACGCCGGTGAAAATCAACGAAATCACGGCGAACAGCGTCGAAGAGATCAAGTACGACCCAAGTCGTTTCGATTTCGGCGACGTCAAGTTCGATCCCAAGGCCACCGAACAACTCGGTTATGCCGGTTTCCGTGTGCTGTACCCGGTCAACAAGGCTGACAAGCAAGACGAAATAATGACCATGCTTGGCGCGAGCTACTTCCGCGTTGTTGGCAAGGGTCACGTCTACGGTTTGTCCGCTCGCGGCATGGCGATCGATACCGCCTTGCCGTCCGGCGAAGAATTCCCGCGTTTTCGCGAGTTCTGGATTCAACAGCCAAAACCGGGCGACAAGCACCTGGTGATCTTCGCCCTGCTGGATTCGCCACGGGCCACCGGTGCCTATCGCCTGACCCTGCGTCCGGGCAGCGACACCATTGTCGACGTCAAGGCGCAGATGTTCCTGCGTGACAAGGTCGGCAAACTGGGCATCGCACCACTGACCAGCATGTTCCTGTTCGGCGCCAACCAGCCGTCGAAAGTGCTCAACTATCGCCGTGAATTGCACGATTCCAGCGGCCTCGCAATCCATGCCGGCAACGGCGAGTGGATCTGGCGTCCGCTGAACAACCCGAAACACCTGGCAGTGAGCAACTTCTCGGTCGAGAACCCGCGCGGCTTTGGCTTGCTGCAACGTGGCCGTGACTTCAGCCACTACGAAGACCTCGACGACCGCTACGACAAGCGCCCAAGCGCCTGGATCGAACCGAAGGGCGACTGGGGCAAGGGCTCCGTCGATCTGGTAGAGATTCCGACCGCCGACGAAACCAACGACAATATCGTGGCTTTCTGGAGCCCGGAGAAGATGCCGGAGCCAGGCCAGCCGCTGGACTTCGCCTATCGCATGCACTGGACCATGGACGAAGCGGCGCTGCACGCACCGGACAGTGCCTGGGTCAGCCAGACCCTGAAATCCACCGGTGACGTCAAGCAGTCGAACCTGATTCGTCAGCCGGACGGCAGCGTTGCCTATCTGGTGGACTTTGAAGGTCCTTCCCTGGCGGCACTGGCACCGGATACCGATGTGCGCAGCCAGGTCAGCGTCGGCGAAAACGCCGAACTGGTCGAGAACAGCGTGCGCTACAACCCTGAAACCAAGGGCTGGCGCCTGACCCTGCGCATGAAGATCAAGGACCCGAGCAAGTCCACCGAGATGCGTGCTGCACTGGTGCAGAACATCGTGCCAGCCGATCTGGCCAAGACTTCGCTTCCAGTGTCTAACTCTTCCGTTGCCAAGGCAGACAAGGTTGCTGCCAAGCAAGCGGAGAAAGCCGACAAGGAAGCGAAGGCCGCCGAAGCCAAGCAGGCCGAAGCCAAGCCAGTTGCAGATGCCAAGGATGCGGCGAACAACAAAGACGCCAAGCAGCCTGCTGCTGCTGACGCGGCCCAAGCCACACCGGAATCGGCATCGACTGAAGAAGTCCTGACCGAGACCTGGAGCTATCAGTTGCCTGCCGATGAGTAATTCTCAAGTACAGCCAGAGACGCTTTCCGAGTATCTGGCACATCTGCCAATGACCGACCAGCAGCGCGCGGAACTCGCGGGCTGCCGGTCCTTCAGCGAATTGCACGAGCGTCTGTCGTCTTCCACATTCGACGCTCCGGCCGAGGCCGCCCAGGCATCGGTCGGCAAGCGCCTGACCCTGAGCACCGCCGAAGAATTGCAGGACGCCGAAATGCTGGCGCTCGACGTCAGTGGTCGGGTCGTCCTCAAGGCGACCCCGCCAATTCGCCGGACCAAGGTCGTGCCGGAACCGTGGCGGACCAATATCCTGGTGCGAGGCTGGCGACGCCTGACCGGCCGCACCAACCCGCCGAAGCCGCCGAAGGATGAGAACGTATTGCCGGCAGCGCGCTGGCGCACGGTCGGTTCGATCCGTCGCTACATCCTGTTGGTACTGATGCTCGGCCAGACCATCGTCGCCGGCTGGTTCATGAAAGGCCTCATGCCGTACCAGGGCTGGTCGTTCGTCGACCTCGAAGAAGTCCTGCACCAACCGTTGCTGCAAACCGCCACGCAAGTGCTGCCGTATGCGTTGCAGACCAGCATCCTGATCCTGTTCGGGATTCTGTTCTGCTGGGTCTCGGCCGGTTTCTGGACCGCGCTGATGGGCTTCCTCGAGTTGCTCACCGGTCACGATAAATACCGTATCTCCGGTAAAAGTGCCGGCAACGAGCCGATTCCGAAGGACGCGCGCACCGCACTGGTGATGCCGATCTGCAATGAAGACGTGCCTCGGGTATTCGCCGGCCTGCGTGCAACGTTCGAGTCGGTAGCCGCCACGGGTGACCTGGATCGCTTTGACTTCTTTGTCCTCAGCGACAGTAACGACGCCGACATCTGCGTCGCCGAACAGCAGGCCTGGCTGGACGTCTGCCGCGAAGCCAAGGGCTTCGGCAAGATCTTCTATCGCCGTCGCCGTCGCCGTGTGAAGCGTAAGAGCGGCAACCTCGACGACTTCTGCCGTCGCTGGGGTGGTGACTACAAGTACATGGTCGTGCTCGACGCCGACTCGGTGATGAGCGGCGAGTGCCTGACCAGTCTGGTACGCCTGATGGAAGCCACGCCGGACGCCGGGATCATCCAGACCGCGCCACGTGCGTCGGGCATGGACACCCTGTATGCACGCATGCAGCAGTTCGCCACTCGTGTGTACGGTCCGCTGTTCACCGCCGGCCTGCACTTCTGGCAGTTGGGCGAATCCCACTACTGGGGTCACAACGCGATCATCCGCATGAAGCCGTTCATCGAGCACTGCGCCCTGGCGCCGTTGCCGGGCAAAGGCGCGTTCGCCGGTGCGATCCTGTCCCACGACTTCGTCGAAGCTGCGCTGATGCGCCGTGCCGGCTGGGGCGTGTGGATTGCCTATGACTTGCCGGGCAGCTACGAAGAGCTGCCGCCGAACCTGCTGGACGAACTCAAGCGCGACCGTCGCTGGTGCCACGGCAACCTGATGAACTTCCGCCTGTTCCTGGTCAAGGGCATGCACCCGGTGCACCGTGCGGTGTTCCTCACCGGCGTGATGTCCTACCTGTCCGCGCCGTTGTGGTTCTTCTTCCTGGTGCTGTCCACCGCGCTATTGGCAGTCAACACGCTGATGGAGCCGCAGTACTTCCTCGAACCTCGCCAGCTTTATCCGCTGTGGCCACAATGGCACCCGGACAAGGCGATCGCGCTGTTCTCGACCACAGTCGTGCTGCTGTTCCTGCCGAAGCTGTTGAGCATCATCCTGATCTGGGCCAAGGGCGCAAAAGAGTTCGGCGGCAAGTTCAAGGTGACGCTGTCGATGTTCCTGGAAATGCTGTTCTCCATGCTGCTGGCGCCGGTGCGGATGATTTTCCACACCCGCTTCGTGCTCGCCGCGTTCCTCGGCTGGGCCGCGACCTGGAACTCGCCGCAACGTGACGACGACTCCACGCCGTGGAGCGAAGCGGTCAAGCGTCACGGGCCGCAGACCTTGCTGGGCTTTTTCTGGGCGTTGCTGGTGATCTGGTTGAACCCGAGCTTCCTGTGGTGGCTGGTGCCGATCGTCGGATCGTTGATGCTGTCGATCCCGGTGTCGGTGATTTCCAGCCGTGTCGGCCTGGGCCTCAAGTCCCGTGACGAGAACCTGTTCCTGATTCCTGAGGAATACAATCCACCGCAGGCACTGCTGGCCACCGACCAGTACACCCACGAAAACCGCTGGCATGCGTTGAACGACGGCTTTGTCCGTGCGGTGGTCGATCCACAGCAGAACGCCCTGGCGTGCTCGCTGGCGACCTCGCGTCACCGTGAGGCCGAGCCGATCGAATGGCTGCGGGTCGAGCGTGTCCGCCACGCCATGAAAGTCGGGCCTGAAGGCCTGACCAACAATGAGCGTGTACAGCTGCTGAGCGACCCGGTGGCATTGGCTCGCTTGCATGAGCAGGTCTGGAGCGAAGGTCATCCGGAGTGGCTGGGCGCATGGCGCAAATCGGTCCAGGCCGATCCGCATGCACCGCTGTTGCCGCTGCAGCCTTTGAGTGTGCAGGCACAGGTGGCCTGATGAAAAGCCCCGCTTGATGGCGGGGCTTGATGAGAGGGTCAGCCTGACCGAAAAGCCCTGCAGGTTTACGCTTGAAGGGCTTTTCTCGTTTCAGGTGGAGCAGCGGCCTTGGGGGCCGCTAATCGCCTCGGTCCATAGCGAACCGAGGCATATGAATCACCTCAAACCTTGAACCTGCCCACCAGCATCTGCAAATGCGTCCCTAGCCGCGCCAGCTCAATGCTGGACGCCGCCGTCTCTTCACTTGCTGCGGACGTCTGATCCGACACATCACGCACGTTCAGCACGCTGCGGTTGATCTCTTCGGCCACGGCGCTCTGCTGTTCCGCGGCGGCGGCAATCTGCTGGTTCATTGCCTGGATCGCTGACACCGTGCGGGTGATGTTCTCCAGTGAGCCGCCGGCGCGACGGGTCAGTTCCACGCTGCTGTCGGTCAGGGCGCGACTGTTGTCCATGATTGTCGCCACTTGCTGGGTGCCGTTTTGCAGGCCGACGATCAGCTCTTCGATCTCCTCGGTGGATTTCTGTGTGCGTTGCGCCAGGCTGCGCACTTCATCGGCGACCACGGCAAAACCTCGCCCGGCTTCGCCGGCACGGGCCGCTTCGATGGCCGCGTTGAGCGCCAGCAGGTTGGTTTGCTGGGCGACGGACTTGATCACGTCGAGCACGCTGCCGATCTTGTCGCTTTCGCGCTTGAGCTCGCCCATGGCTTCGGTGGAGTGACCCACTTCCTTGGCCAGGCGCTCGATCTGTGCGATGGCTTCACCCACCACCTTGTCGCCTTCGCGGGCCTGTTGATCGGCGGCGACGGCGGCCTCGGAGGCTTCCTCGGCGTTACGCGCAACCTCCTGCACGGTGGCGGTCATTTCATTCATGGCGGTGGCCACCTGGTCGGTCTCGACCTTCTGGCTGGTGACGCCGGCGCTGGTTTGCTCGGTGACGGCGGACAGTTCTTCGGCGGCGCTGGCAATTTGCGTAACGCCGTCGCTGATGCCGCCGATCAGTTCACGCAAGCCCTGGGTCATGCGCTGGATGGCCCGTTGCAGCTGGCCAAGTTCGTCCTGGCGCTGGGAGAGCAGGTTGTGGGACAGGTCGCCGGCAGCGATGCGCTCGGCCGCCTTGAGGGTCTGGTTTAGCGGAATCACGATCTGCCGAGTGATTGCCCAGGCGGCAAACAAGCCAAAGACCAGCGCCAGGACGGTGGCCAGCAACAGCATGTTCTTGGCGTGCGCCACGTCGGTATCGCGTACCAGGGTTTGCGAGACGGTGAGCTTGTTGCTGACCTCGAGCAGGATCTCGCCCTGGGCGGCCATGCGTTTGAAGGCGTCGGCGCTGGCGGTCTGGGAATCGCGGTACTGGCTGACCGCGGCGCGGTAGGCCTTGAGCGAGTCGGTCGCTTGCTGCAGGTTGCCGATGTGTTGTTCCGGCAGCTGCGACGGCAGGCTTTGCAGGTATTTCAGGGCGTTGTCGATGGCGTCCAGCGCCGGCTGCTCGGCCTCGGCCTTGCCGCTGTAGGTGTAGCCACGCACCTGGAAGCGCGCCTGCTGGATCAGCTTGCTCAGGTCGATCACGCTGTTGAACTGCGCCACGCTGTCGCCTTGCAGCATGGCTTTTTCCACTTCGGCAACTTTGGCCACGGCATTGTCGGCGGTGGCGCCCAGTTTGCTGCGGGCGTCTTCGCGGCTGGCGCCGGCCTGGGTCATGGCGGCGAAGGCTTGCTTGTATTGGCTGACGGCGGCCAGTTGCTGGTCGATCATGGCCACGTCGGCGGGTTGCTCGATCATCTTGCGAGCCGCTTGCAGGCTGGTGTCGAGCTTGCCCAGCAAATCACTGACGGCGCCGGGGCCTTGTTCGCCGCGACGCATTTCGTAATCCAGGCGGGCGATGCGCAGGTCCTTGGTCATCCCGTTGATCTCGGAGATGAACCCCAGCCCATCACCGCGACGGGTGACGTCGCTCAGGCCGGTCCAGCCGGTGAAGGTGATCAGCATCGTAAGCAGCAGCACAAGACCGAAGCCGACGCCCAGCTTGCGGTTTACGCTCACGTTACCCAGTTTATCGGCCAGCCATTGGTACATGCTGCAACTCCCTTGGACCACACATTGGTTTCATGGGAGGTGTATCGGCAGGCGGGGAGCATTCTGTAGGAGCAAGCTTGCTCGCGATGGACGTTAACGATGACGAGGGCTTTCTGAATGAGCGCGGCGCCGTCACGTCCTTCGCGAGCAAGCTCGCTCCTACAGGAATCGCGATATGGCTAGTAGAGTCGTGCCAGCAGTGCCGTGACGGCAGTTTCCACGCGCAGGATGCGCTCGCCCAATTGCACCGGTTGCAGGCCGGATTTGCCCAGCAAGTCGATCTCGTAGGGGATCCAGCCACCTTCCGGGCCGATGGCCAGGGTCACCGGCTCGGTCAGGGCGCGGGGGCAGGGCGGGTATTGGCCCGGATGGCCAACCAGGCCGAGGGTGCCCTCGGTGATGGCAGGCAGGCGATCTTCGACGAACGGTTTGAAGCGCTTCTCGATCACCACTTGCGGCAAGACACTGTCCCTGGCCTGTTCGAGGCCAAGGATCAATTGCTCGCGAATGGCCTCAGGCTCCAGGAACGGCGTCTGCCAGAAGCTCTTCTCGACGCGGTAGCTGTTCACCAGCACGACACGTGGCACACCCATGGCCGCAACGGTCTGGAACACCCTGCGCAGCATCTTGGGCCGTGGCAGGGCCAGGATCAGGGTCAGCGGTAGCTTGGCGGGCGGTGGCTGGTCGAGGGTGACGCGCAGTTCCGCCTCGCTGGCGTCCAGGCGCAGGACCTCGGCCGAGCCCATCAGGCCACCGATACGGCCGACACGCATGCTGTCACCGACTTCACAGCGGTGGACTTCCTGCATGTGGGTCAACCGGCGATCACGCAGCACGACCCGGTCGGCCGCAATGAAGTCGGCCTCTTCAAGGAGCAGCAGGTTCACGGTTGGGTCGCTGGCGGCTGGTCGTTGTGATCGTCGACAGGCTGGTCGTCCGGGTGTTCGCCACGCTTGCTGATCAGGCTGCCAAACAGGATGCCGATCTCGAACAGCAGCCACATCGGTACGGCCAGCAGGGTCTGCGAGAAAATGTCCGGCGGGGTCAGGATCATGCCGACCACGAAGCAGCCGATGATCACATACGGGCGGATTTTCTTCAGGTACTTGACGTCGACCACGCCGATCCACACCAGCAGCACCACGGCCACCGGGATCTCGAACGCCACGCCGAAGGCGAAGAACAGCGTCATGACGAAATCGAGGTAGCTGGTGATGTCGGTCATCATTTCCACGCCGGCCGGGGTGGCGGCGGCGAAGAACTTGAAGATCAGCGGGAACACCAGGAAATAGGCGAACGCCATGCCGGCGTAGAACAGCACGATGCTCGAGCACAGCAGGGGCACGGCGATGCGCTTCTCGTGCTTGTACAGGCCCGGTGCGATGAAGCCCCAGATCTGGTGCAGGATCACCGGGATCGCCAGGAACAGCGACACCATCATGGTCAGCTTCAGTGGCGTCAGGAACGGCGACGACACATCGGTGGCAATCATCGTCGCGCCGGCGGGCAGGTACGCGCGCAGTGGTGTCGAGACGAAGGTGTAGATCTGCTGGGTGAAGGCAAACAACCCGGCGAAGATGATGAAGATCGCCGCTACGCAGCGCAGCAGGCGGGTACGCAACTCGGTGAGGTGCGAAACCAGCGGCATGTGCTGGTCGTTTTCAGGAAGATCGCTCATGGGGCTCGCGGCGGCAGTGTTGGGTCATGAGGGGCCGGCGCAACGGGCGCAGCCGCGGGTGCAACGGGCGCGACCGGCGTCGCTGCGACAGGTGCAGCTTGCACAGGTGCAGATTCAACGGCAGGCGCATCAACCGTCTGCGTCGCCACAGGCTCGACGGGCGTCGGCTGCTGCTGGGTCGGCGAGAAGATCTTTCGGGCCTCCTGTTCAAGCGACAGGATGTGCTCGTTGTGCAGTTGCCGACGAATCTCGTCGGCACCGATTTCACGTTCAACTTCCTGTTTGATCGCATTGAAGCTGCGCTTGAGGCGCCCAACCCACAGGCCGGCGGTGCGCGCAGCGCCCGGCAGGCGCTCGGGACCCAGCACGAGCAGGGCGACGAGGCCGACGAGCAGCAGTTCAGAGAAGCTGATACCAAACATTAGTCAGTGCTCACACGTCTTTGCGGATCGGCTCTTCGACTTTCTGCGCCTGCACGTCGATGGTGTGCGGCTGGTTCACCGAAGCCTGAGGCTGTACCGGCGGCACCGGTTGGGCCGGGGTCACGGTGGGCTCGGCGGGTTTTTCGTCGTCGTTCATGGCTTTCTTGAAGCCCTTGATCGACTCGCCGACGTCGGTGCCGAGGTTTTTCAGTTTCTTGGTGCCGAACACCAGAACCACGACGACCAGGATGACGACCCAGTGTTTCCAGTCAAAAATGCCCATGCTGCAGCTCCTCTCTAATCGTTATTCAGGCGGACGGGCGCGAGGCTTTCTCGGCGTGTCCGGACAGACCGAAGCGACGGTCCAGTTCATCGAGTACAGCCTGGGGATGCTGCCCCAACTGGGCGAGCATGACCATACTGTGGAACCACAAATCGGCGGTTTCGTAGATGACATCGCTGCAGTCGCCGCTGATGGCGGCGTCCTTGGCGGCAATGATGGTCTCGACCGACTCTTCGCCGACTTTTTCCAGAATCTTGTTCAAGCCCTTGTGGTACAGGCTGGCGACGTACGAGCTGTCGGCGGCGGCGCCTTTGCGCTCTTCCAGCACCTGGGCCAGACGGGTCAACGTGTCACTCATGTTTGTGTCCTGCGCTATAGATGGCGTGCGGATCTTTCAGTACCGGGTCGACGGTTGTCCAGTCGCCGTTCTCATAGACGCGGTAGAAGCAGCTCTGGCGGCCGGTATGACAGGCGATGTCGCCGATCTGCTCGACCATCAGGATGATCACGTCGGCGTCGCAGTCCAGGCGCATCTCATGCAGGGTCTGCACGTGGCCGGACTCTTCGCCCTTGCGCCACAGCTTGCCACGCGAGCGCGACCAGTAGATGGCGCGGTTCTCGGCCGCCGTCAGTTGCAGTGCTTCGCGGTTCATCCAGGCCATCATCAGGACGCGCCCGGTCTTGTGGTCCTGGGCAATCGCCGGCACCAGGCCGTCGGCATCCCATTTGATCTCGTCCAGCCAGTTGTTCATCTTCAGTTCCTGAAGCAGCTTTAAGCTTAAAGCTTCAAGCTGCTAGTAAAAGCCAGTGCGCTTCGGTCTTTCGTAGTGTGTAACACACGTATCTACAGGGTGAATCAAACGTGAGTGCTATGAACATCGCTTGAGGCTTGCAGCTTATAACTTGCAGCTCAATCCTGCTATCGACGAACGACCAGATACAAGCCGACGGCCATCATTATGCCCGCCGGCCAGTAGGCCAGATCGTTCAGCGGCCCACCCGCGGCGAGGATCGCGCCACCGGCCAAATGCGCTGTGCCGAGCAGGCGCAGGAACCAGTCGTCGCGGCGACGGTGCCAGGGTGGCGGCGGGTCGTAGGCGTGCGGCTGGGACATGCGTTCGAGCAGGTCGCGGGCCATGTTGGCCAGGTGCGGCAGTTGCTCGAACTGGCTCTGCACGTTGCCGAGCAGGGCTTTGGGGCTGACGCGTTCGCGCATCCAGCGTTCGAGGAAGGGTTGCGCGGTGTTCCACAGGTCGAGGTCCGGGTACAGCTGACGGCCCAGGCCTTCGATGTTCAGCAGGGTTTTCTGCAGCAGGACAAGCTGCGGCTGCACTTCCATGTTGAAGCGGCGCGCCGTCTGGAACAGGCGCATCAGCACCTGGCCGAATGAAATATCTTTTAACGGTTTTTCGAAGATCGGTTCGCAAACTGTCCGGATCGCCGCTTCGAATTCGTTGAGTTTGGTTTCCGCCGGCACCCAGCCTGAATCGATGTGCAGCTGTGCCACACGCCGGTAATCACGCTTGAAGAAGGCGAACAGGTTGCGCGCCAGGTAATCCTGGTCTTCCGGGGTCAGGCTGCCGACGATGCCGCAGTCGATCGCAATGTACTGCGGGCTCCACGGATTGACGGTGCTGACGAAGATGTTGCCGGGGTGCATGTCGGCATGGAAAAAGCTGTCGCGGAACACCTGGGTGAAGAAGATCTCCACGCCACGTTCGGCGAGCATTTTCATGTCGGTGCGCTGGTCGGCCAGGGTCGCGAGGTCAGTGACCTGGATGCCGTAGATGCGCTCCATCACCAGCACTTTCGGCCGGCACCAGTCCCAATAGACTTGTGGCACGTACAGCAGTGGCGAACCGTCGAAGTTGCGCTTCAGCTGGCTGGCGTTGGCTGCTTCGCGCAGCAGGTCGAGCTCATCGTAGATGGTTTTTTCGTAGTCCTGGACCACATCTACCGGGTGCAGCAGGCGCGCATCGGCCGAGAGTTTTTCGGCGGCGCGGGCGAGGATGAACAGCCACGCCAGGTCCTGGGCAATCACCGGCTTGAGGCCCGGGCGGATCACCTTGACCACCACTTCTTCGCCGGTTTTCAGCTGCGCGGCGTGCACTTGGGCCACCGACGCCGAGGCCAGCGGTTCGACGTCGAAGCGGCTGAACACTTCACTGATTTTCTTGCCCAGCTGCTCTTCGATCAGCTTGACCGACAGCTGCGAGTCGAACGGCGGCACGCGGTCCTGCAACATCATCAGTTCATCGGCGATGTCTTCCGGCAGCAGGTCGCGGCGGGTGGACAGGATCTGCCCGAACTTGATGAAGATCGGTCCCAGGTCCTGCAACGCCAGGCGCAAGCGCGCGCCACGGCTCAGCTCCAGGGTCTTGCGCGGGAACCAGCGCCACGGCAGGGCATAACGCAGGGCCCGCAGAAACCAGGGCAGCGGCAGGGCGAACAGCAGGTCATCGAGGCGGTAGCGGATCACGACGCGCTGGATGCGCAACAAACGGCGGACGGCAAGCAGCTTCATGCGTTATCGCTTGGGTCGAGGGATCGGGAAAGGCGCTCGAAACGCGCCTCGAGACGTTCCAGATCGAGTTTGATCTGGTCCAGTTCACTGAAACGGGCTTCGGCTTCGCGCTGACCGACAAGGGTGCGCGACTCTTCGGCCAGGTATTCGCCCAGGTTCTGGCCCAGGCTGGCGAACCCTTGCTGATACCAGCGGGCACGACTGCGCAGGTGACCGCCGAGCAGTTGCGTGGCGACCGGCCCCAGCCAGCGCGAGAGTTCGTACTCCCAGTCCAGCTCCAGGTCCTGAAGGATCGCCGCCAGTTCCAGCAGCACGCCGCTGTCGCCGTCGAGTTCGACTTCAGGGCTGTGCAGGATCGCAGTCTTATCCTTGCTCATGGCCAGTTTCAGCAGGCTCGAAGCCGGTGCACGCAGGGTGCAGTCGGCGCCGGTTTCCCACTGGGAGGCGAGCATCAGGCCTTCGTCGCTGGGCAGGATGAACACCTGCAACGCCGGGCTGCGGCAATCGACGGCAATCACCCTGCCGCTCAAATGCGCCAGCCGCGGCAGCGCCGTGCTGTCGAGACGCAGCACCCGGTTCAGGCCGAGTTCTACGCTGGCGAGCAGGCCGGCGAGCAGCATCAGGGCTTGATGCCGCGGTGCAGGGCGACGATGCCTGCGGTCATGTTGTGATAGGTCACGCGGTCGAAACCGGCCTCGACCATCATCGACTTCAGGGTTTCCTGGTTCGGGTGCATGCGGATCGATTCGGCCAGGTAGCGGTAGCTTTCCGAGTCGTTGGTGATCAGCTTGCCCATCAGCGGCATGAAGGCGAACGAGTAGGCGTCGTAGGCCTTGGACATCAGCGCATTGGTCGGCTTGGAGAATTCCAGCACCAGCAGGCGACCGCCTGGCTTGAGCACGCGCAGCATGGAGCGCAGGGCATCTTCCTTGTGCGTCACGTTGCGCAGGCCGAAGGCGATGGTCACGCAGTCGAAATGGTTGTCCGGGAACGGCAGTTTTTCCGCATCGGCCTGGACGAATTCGACGTTGCCGGCCACACCCAGGTCCAGCAGGCGATCACGACCGACCTTGAGCATGGATTCGTTGATGTCGGCCAGCACTACCTGGCCGGTCGGGCCCACGAGGTGCGAGAATTTGCGGGTCAGGTCGCCCGTGCCACCGGCGATGTCCAGCACCCGGTTGCCGGTGCGCACGCCCGACAGTTCGATCGCGAAACGCTTCCACAGACGGTGCATGCCGCCCGACAGGAGGTCGTTCATCAGGTCGTACTTGGCGGCTACCGAGTGGAAAACCTCAGCGACTTTTTCCGCTTTCTGGCTTTCCGGAACGTTTTTGAAGCCGAAGTGAGTGGTGGGTTCGGCGTCGTTGCCTTTGCGCTGATCAGTCATATCGCTGTCACCAAAAGAGAATGCGCGACATTCTAATCCCCAAGGCATGCTTTGTCTTGGCAAGGCTGAAGGTAAGATGGGCAACCATCGGGACGTTTTGACGCAGCAGAGGTCAAGATGCCTCGGGAAAGCATTCATAAAGCAGGAGTCATTCGATGGCCCATATTAGTGTTGAACGGGCCCACGGCCTGGGTAAGGAAGCGGCGCGCGAGAAGGCCGACAAGCTGGCGCAGAAACTTCACGATCAGTATGGCCTGGAGCCGCAATGGTCCGGCGACACCCTGAATCTCAAGCGTTCGGGTGTGAAAGGTGCGGTGCATGTCACCGATGATTCGATCAAGGTCGATGTGGAACTGGGCCTGATGATGTCGGCCATGAGCGGCATGATCAAAGCGGAAATCGAGAAGGCGCTGGATAAAGCCCTCGTCTGATTTTTCGGACGAAATGAGACCCCCTGTGGGAGCGGGCTTGCTCGCGAAAGCGCCAGGTCAGTCGACATCAATGTTGAATGACACACCGCTTTCGCGAGCAAGCCCGCTCCCACATTTTGATTGCGGTGTGTCTAGAGGTTTATGTCAGTTGTTAGGGTGCCGTTTCTAATTTTTCTCCCTACTTTGTGCCTGAGCCCGACACTTTCGCGGGCAGTTCCTCAAACCTTCTGCGCGTGAGGTGCACCATGGCCAAAGTAATTTTGAAGAAAAAAATCGACGCATCGGCGACCGCTGTGCGTGACGTCAAATCCTATGCACGCCGGATCTGGCTGGCAGGCCTGGGTGCCTACACCAAGGTCGGCCAAGAAGGTAGCGAGTACTTTCAAGAGTTGATCAAGGCTGGGCAAGCAGTTGAAACCAAAGGCAAAAAAGTAGTTGCCGAGAAGCTTGAAGCGGCCAATGCCGAGATCGATGAAGCCAAGACTGAAGTCAGCACTTTCAAAGGCAAGGTCGAAGTTCAGCTCGACAAAGTCGAGAGAGTGTTTGACTCGCGTGTCGCAAGTACCTTGAATCGTATCGGCATTCCGTCTAAACATGACGTTGAGACACTCTCTGCCAAGCTCGATGAGCTGACGGCACTGCTCGAACGCGTCGCGCGTAAATCTTAAGGAGAACGGGATGGCTGGTAAAAAGAACACCGAAAAAGAAGGCAGCTCGTGGATCGGGAAAGTCGAAGACTACTCCCGCAAAATCTGGCTGGCTGGTTTAGGCGTGTACTCGAAGATCGACACTGACGGCAGCAAACTCTTCGACTCACTGGTTAAAGACGGCGAGAAAGCCGAGAAGCTGACCAAGAACGCTGTTGGCAAAACTGTCGACGCCGCCAAGGACTCCGCTTCTTCGGCCAAGTCGCGCATCAGCGGCGTGAAAGATCGCGCAATGGGCAAATGGGATGAGCTGGAAGGGGCTTTCGACAAGCGCCTGAACAGCGCCATTTCGCGTCTGGGCGTACCAAGCCGCAATGAAGTCAAGGCGCTGCACAGCAAGGTCGATACCCTGACCAAGCAAATCGAAAAACTCACCGGTGCCAAGGTTGCGCCTGTTGCGGCGAAAACCGCGGCAGCCAAGCCGGCCGCCAAAACCGCAGCCAAGCCATTGGCCAAGCCTGCGGCTAAAACCGCTGCCGCCAAACCGGCTGCAAAAACTGCCGCTGCCAAGCCAGCCGCCGCCAAAGCAGCGGCCAAACCGGCAGCCGCTAAAACCGCCGCCAAGCCTGCAGCGAAAACCGCTGCCGCCAAACCGGCAGCCAAGCCAGCGGCTAAACCTGCTGCTGCGAAGAAACCAGCAGCGAAAAAACCGGCCGCTCCCAAAGCTGCCGCACCCAAACCAGCAGTGGCTGCCGCCAAACCGGCAACCCCGGTAACGCCGGCAAGCACCTCGAACTCCGCTTCCGCGCCGACCCCTGCTGTGACCCCGACTGCCGCGCCAGCTCCATCGACGCCAACCAGTCAGTCCTGATTTCAGGGCTCAAAAAAACGCCCGGCCTGCCAAGGTCGGGCGTTTTTGTTTGTGCAGATTCCCTGAGCACCACAGGCCTCTGTGGGAGCGGGCTTGCTCGCGAAAGCGGTGTGTCATTCAACGTAGATGCCGACTGACACACTGCCTTCGCGAGCAAGCCCGCTCCCACATTTGTTAGTCGTGATCTTCCAGGTACTGCATCGCCATCTGCTCGGTCGCCGCCTTGATCGACGGCAACAAATGCGGCGCCACCAGCATCATGATCTGATAAACCACCAATCGCACTTCGCCTTCGCGGCCGAGAATCCGCTGGTAGTCCAGTGAGAACAGCAGCGTCAGGGTGATTTGCTCCACCAGTTGCCCCAGCGCCTGGGTGTCGCTGACCAGCTGCCCCAAGGCCTTCAATCGGGCCAGCAATGACGCCAGGGTGCGCTTGAGTGCATTGAGCAGGTTGCGAATGCCCTTGGCCAGTTTCGGCAGGCGCCCGGCCAGGTTCGACAGGTCCTGGAACAGAAAGCGATAGTGGGACAGGCGTTCGACGATCAGGTGCAGGAACAGCCAGTAATCCTCGGGGGCCAGTTCGACGTCGGCCGGTGGGTCGAGCAACGGCGACAGTTCGGCCTGGAAACGTTCGAACAGGCCGAGAATCAGTGGCTCCTTGCCGTGGAAGTGGTAGTACAGGTTGCCCGGGCTGATGCCCATTTCGTTGGCGACTTCCATGGTGGAAACATTCGGTTCGCCCTTCTCATTGAACAGTTGCAGGGCACATTCGAGGATCCGGTCGCGGGTTTTCATCCAGTCTTCTTATGATCGGGTCATGCCACGGCCGGCAGGGGCCGTGGTCGTTGAACATCAGCGCACGCGTACGTAGGTTCCGGGCGCCGCTTCCATCGGTGGATAATTCTGGTTGCCGAGGGCCATGTGGGTTTCTTTCTGCGCGCCCGAGCGCTCCTGAATCCAGCTCAGCCATTGCGTCCACCAGCTACCGGCGACGGGCTTGGCGTCGTAGTACCAGGCCCTGGGGTCGCTGCTCAGTTTTGTGCCTTCGACGTAGTTGGCTTTCGGGTTGTTCGGCGGGTTGAGAATGCTCTGTATATGACCGCTGTTGGACAGGACGAAGCGGCGTTCGCCACCGAGCAGCAGGGTCGAGCGATACACGGCGTCCCACGGTGTGATGTGGTCGTTGATGCCGGCCACGCTGAAACTGTCGACATTGACCTTCTGCAAATCGATCGGGGTGCCGCACACTTCCAGGCCACCGGGATGGCTCAGCGGGTTGTGCTTGAAGAAGTCCAGCAAGTCACCATGCAGGGCGGCCGGCAGGCGTGTGTTGTCGTTGTTCCAGTAGAGAATGTCGAACGCCGGCGGCTCCTTGCCCATCAGGTAGTTGTTGACGAAGTAGCTCCAGATCAAATCGTTGGGGCGCATCCAGGCGAACACCTTGGCCATGTCGCGGCCGTCCAGGACGCCTTTCTGGTAGGAGCGGCGCTTGGCGGCTTCCAGGGTCTGTTCGTCGGCGAAGAGCGTGGCCGGGCTGTCCAGTTGACTGTCGAGCAGACTCACCAGGTAGGTCGCGCTGGAAACGCGGCGCAGCTGGCGTTTGGCTTGCAGGTGACCCTGCAAGGCGGCAATGGTCAGGCCGCCAGCGCAGGCGCCCATCAGGTTGACTTCGCGCGCGCCGGTGATCGCCCGGCACACGTTCATGGCTTCTTCCACTGCTTCAACGTAAGTCGACAGGCCCCATTCGCGATGCCGCACATCCGGATTGCGCCAGCTGATCACGAAGGTCTGCAGGCCGTTCTTGAGCGCGTACTGGACGAAGCTGTTGTGCGGGCTGAGGTCGAAAATGTAGTACTTGTTGATCTGTGGCGGCACCACCAGCAACGGTTTCGAATACTGCTTTTCGCTCATCGGCTTGTATTGGATCAGCTCCAGCAGTTCGTTGCGAAACACCACGGCGCCGGTGGTGGAGGCGACGGTCTTGCCGACCTCGAATGCGTGCTTGGTGACCTGCCGGGGCAACCCGTCGTTGTGCAGGAGGTCATCGACCAGATGGCCGATCCCGCGCACCAGGCTGTTGCCGCCGGAGTTGAAGATTTCCTTGATCGCCAGGGGATTGAGCAGGCTGTTGGACGGCGACACGGCATCGTTGAGCAGGGCGAACGCGAAGTGCGCGCGGGCGCGATCGTCCGGGTTCATGTTGCTGTCGTCGATCCAGCTTTTGACCTGCTTCTGCCAGCTCAGGTAGGCCTGCAGGCTGCGTCGGTAAAAGGGGTTGAGGCTCCACGCCGGATCGTCGAAACGACGGTCTTGCGGGTTGGTCGGGTGCAGGGTGTCGCCCAGCAGCACGCGGCCCAGTTGACCGCCCAGTTTCAAGGCGTGTCGAGCAGTGTGCACGGGGTTGCGCAGGCCATGGGCGGCCACACTGCGCAAAGTCGAAACCAGATCCCGGCCGCGCAGGCCGGTAATCGCACTTTGTGCGTTGATGAACGCGGCGGGAGTGGGTAGTGACTCCCTCGCAGTTTTATCGCGCATGACTCAACACTCCTTCGTCTTCCAGGCCAAATACAAAACACCGAACCAGAACACCATAGACGCTGTAACGGGTTGTTGCGCGGTGCGATGTGCCGCCGCCCCCTCTTTCCTATACAAAAAATGGGCCGATCAGCTCAGTGGCGCCGGATGCGGGTGCATCACTGCACGCAGGCGCTCCTCCTCGAGGAACTTCATGATGATCGGTGCCACCGCTTCGGCCCGGGTAATCAGGAACAGATGGCCGTCATCGATAATGTGCAACTGGGCATTGGGAATCCGCCAGGCGAGCAAGCGCATGTTGATCAGCGGGATCAGCGGATCGTCGTCGCCGGCCAGGACCAGGGTCGGCTGATTGATCTTGTGCAGCCAGTGGATGCTGGTCCAGCCGAAGCCGGCGAATAGTTGCCAGTAGTAACCGAGCTTGCCTGCCGAACGGACCTTCGCTGCATGGCTCGCGGCCAGCGTCGGGTCGCGACGGAACGCGCCGCCGTAGATCATCGGCGCAATGCGGATCACATGGGAGGGCTGGATGTAGCGCCGTGGGCTGGCCATCATCCACAAGACTTTCGGCTTGCCCGGCACCATCACCGCGCCCGCTGCCGTCGCTGCCAGGACAAGCTTCTTGCAACGCTCCGGATAGTCAAAGGCGAACTGTTGCGCAAGCGCACCACCCCAGGACACGCCGATCACATTGACTTGCCCGTAGTCGAGGTAGTCGAGCATGCGTGCCGTGAGTTTCGCCAGGCTTGGAAAGCGATAGGGAAGATTCGGCGTCGACGAACCGCCGACACCGGGTACGTCGAAGGCGATGACTTCCAGGTCCGGGTCCAGCGCTGCGACGAATGGAAACACCAGCTCCAGGTTGGCGCCGATGCCGTTGAAAATCAGCAAGGGCGTCAAGTGAGGCTTGCCGGGGCGCACCGCCGTGCGGAGGGTCTGGCCATCCAGGTCGACGGTGCGGAATATGAACGGTTGCGGCATGCTTCTGGCCCTGTGGGTGGATCTTGGTTCCTGACACACATCCTGTAGGAGCCGGCTTGCTGGCGATGCGATCACCGCGGTTTGCCAGTCTCACCGTGGTGATGCAATCGCCAGCAAGCCGGCTCCTACAGGTTTGTGGGTTTAACGCTCGTGTACGTAAGTGCCTGGCGCCGCCTCGCCTGCCGGGTAAGCCTTGCTGCCCAGCTTTACCGGGGACTTTTTCAGCTCGCCCGAGCGCTGGGCCTGCCAGGCCTGCCAGTGCAGCCACCAGGAATCGGTGTGCTTGGTGGCATTCTGTTGCCATTCATCGGCACTGCTCGCCGGTTCGGTGCTGGTCATGTAGCGGGATTTCGGATTACCCGGCGGATTCAGGATGCTCTGGATATGTCCGCTGCTCGACAGCACGAATTCAACATTGCCGCCGAACAGTTGCGACGACTTGTAGCAGGACCGCCACGGGGTGATGTGGTCGTTGGTGCCGGCCAGGGAAAAGATGTCGGCCGTCACTTGCTTGAGGTCGATGGCGGTACCGCACACTTCCAGTGCATTCGGGCGAATCAGTGGGTTGTTTTTGAACAGCTCGATCAGGTCGCCGTGGAACGCGGCGGGCAACCGGGTGGTGTCGTTGTTCCAGAACAGGATGTCGAACACCGGCGGTTCGTTGCCCAGCAGGTAATTGTTGACCCAGTAGTTCCAGATCAGGTCGTTGGGACGCATCCAGGCGAAGACTTTCGCCATGTCGCGGCCTTCCAGTACGCCGGCCTGGTACGAGTGGCGCTTGGCGGCTTCGAGGGTCTGCTCATTGACGAACAGGGCAACGTCGCTGTCCAGGGTGGTATCGAGCACGCTCACCAGCAAGGTCAGGGCGTTGACCTTGTTCTCGCCAATCGCCGCGTAGTGGCCCAGCAGCGCGGTGCAGGTGATGCCGCCGGAGCAGGCCCCGAGCATGTTCACGTCTTTACTGCCGGTGATCGCAGTGACGACGTCAACCGCTTCCTTGAGGGCTTCGATGTAGGTCGACAGACCCCACTCGCGCTGTTCCTTGGTCGGGTTGCGCCAGCTGACGATGAAGGTCTGCATGTTGTTGCGCAGGCAGAACCGCGCCAGGCTCTTGTCCGGGCTCAGGTCGAACACGTAGAACTTGTTGATCTGCGGCGGCACCACCAGCAATGGTCGCTCGTGTACCTGCTCGGTGATTGGCTTGTACTGGATCAGTTCCAGTACATCGTTGCGGAATACTACCGCTCCTTCGGTCACGCCCAGGCTCTTGCCGACTTCGAACGCACCCATGTTGACCTGGCTCGGCATGCCGCCGTTGTGCACCAGATCCTTGGCCAGGTGCGAGAGACCATCGAGCAGGCTCTTGCCGCCGGTTTCGAAAAAGCGTTTGACTGCCGCCGGGTTGGCCGCGGTGTTGGTCGGCGCCATGGCTTCGGTCATGAGGTTGATCACGAAGTGCCCGCGCGCCACATCGCTGGGGCTGAGGGTGCTCTCGTCGATCCAGGCGTGGAGCTCCTTGCGCCACGCCAGGTAGGTTTGCAAATAACGTTTGTAGAGCGGGTTCTGACTCCAGGCCGGATCGGCGAAGCGACGGTCATCGCTGGTCGGTTGCAGCCCGGATTTGCCAAACAGCACGTTCTTGAGTTCAAGACCAAAATGCGCGACATGCTTGACGCTGTGCACCGGTTGCCTGATGGCCTGCCTGAGCACCATTCGAGCAGAAGCCAGTAGATCCTTTCCACGCAGCCCAACGACAGGATTGAGCCCCAAGGTGTTCTCCGAGGCTTGATACTTCAACTCATCGTTACTCTTGTCACTCATCTACGACGCTCCATTGCCCTGAGACGAGTACCTTGGTCCTGCTGTGTAGTCACACAGCAACGGCCAGGTACTACTGCTCGGGTGACGTTAATTCTGCATCACTGCTTTTTAGTTCAGAGAGCACTGCAGGGAACTTGCCAATCCATTGGTTACCCGAGTTTAATTTTTTTCGCAAGCGGGCCAAGCGTCGGCCCTGAAGCCGAGCATTCAAACAGATGAAATTAGAAAATGCCCTCTAAAGAGCAAGAGGCTCGGGCTAGAGCATCAGCTTGACGACGGATTCGTTCGGGTCGCGGGTTTTTCCTGCGGCTTTGAGCTCGGCAAGATAATCCTCCCAGAGCGCGTCATGACGTCGCCCCAGTTCGTAGAGGTATTCCCAGGTGAACAGGCCGCTGTCGTGGCCATCGTCGAAGGTCAGTTTCAGTGCGTACTGACCGGCCGGTTCTATCTTGCTCAGTCCTACGTTGATCTTGCCAAATTGCAGGATGGGTTTGCCGTGGCCCTGGACCTCGGCGGAAGGGGAGTGCACGCGCAGGAATTCGGCGGGCAGGGTGTATTCCTCGCCGGACGCGTATTTGAGCGTGAGGGTTTTCGAGGCTTTGTGCAGCTTGATGTCGGTGGGGAGTTGGGTCATGAGCGCCGTTCCGTTTTGGATGGAACCCTGTAGGAGCAAGCTTGCTCGCGATGGACGTTAACGATAACGCGTTTTCTCTGAACAAACGCGTCGCTCTCAAGTTCATCGCGAGCAAGCTCGCTCCTACAAGTATGGCTTACAGGATATAACGGGACAGGTCTTCGTTCTGCGCCAATTCGCCCAGGTGGCTGTTGACGTAGTCGGCGTCGATCTGGATCACCTTGTCGTCATGCACGCTGGCCAGGTCGCCGGCACTGAAAGACACTTCTTCCAGCAGGCGTTCAAGCAAGGTGTGCAGGCGACGGGCACCGATGTTTTCGGTTTTCTCGTTGACCTGCCAGGCGATCTCGGCGATGCGCTTGATGCCGCTCGGCAGGAACTCGATACCCAGGCCTTCGGTTTTCAGCAGAGCGCAATATTGTTCGGTGAGCGAGGCGTGAGGCTCGCTGAGGATGCGCTCGAAATCTTCAGGGCTCAGGGCCTTGAGTTCGACGCGGATCGGCAGTCGGCCTTGCAGCTCGGGCACCAGGTCGCTCGGCTTGCTCAGGTGGAAGGCACCGGAGGCGATGAACAGGATGTGGTCGGTCTTGACCATGCCCAGCTTGGTGTTGACGGTGCAGCCTTCGATCAGCGGCAGCAGGTCGCGCTGCACGCCTTCACGGGACACATCGACGCCGCCGGAATTACCACGCTTGGCGACCTTGTCGATTTCGTCGATGAACACGATGCCGTGCTGCTCGACCGCTTCCAGGGCCTTGGCCTTCAACTCTTCATCGTTGACCAGGCGGCCGGCTTCTTCGTCGCGCACCAGCTTGAGCGCTTCCTTGACCTTGAGCTTGCGGGCTTTTTTCTTGCCCTTGCCCATGTTGGCAAACAGGCTTTGCAGCTGGTTGGTCATTTCTTCCATGCCCGGTGGCGCGGAAATATCGACGCCGGCCATTTCGGCGACTTCGATCTCGATCTCCTTGTCATCCAGCTGACCCTCGCGCAGGCGCTTGCGGAACAACTGGCGGGTATTGGAATCGGCAGACGGGGTATCGTCGTTGCTGAAGCCCATGCGTGCCGGTGGCAGCAGGGCATCAAGGATGCGCTCTTCGGCGGCGTCTTCGGCGCGGTGGCGAACCTTGACGATTTCCTGCTCGCGCAGCAGCTTGATCGCGGCATCGGCCAGGTCACGAATGATCGATTCGACGTCACGGCCGACATAGCCGACCTCGGTGAACTTGGTCGCTTCGACCTTGATGAACGGCGCGTTGGCCAGTTTGGCCAGGCGACGAGCGATCTCGGTTTTACCGACACCGGTCGGGCCGATCATCAGGATGTTCTTTGGCGTTACTTCAACGCGCAGCTCTTCTGGCAGCTGCATGCGGCGCCAGCGGTTGCGCAGGGCAATGGCGACGGCGCGCTTGGCATCGTCCTGGCCGATGATGTGGCGATTGAGTTCGTGGACGATTTCACGGGGAGTCATGGACATAATATTCAAAGGACCTCAAGCAAGAATGAGCCGTGGCACGGGGCCGAATCAGGCTTACTCGGCGCAGTCCTGCTCCTCAATGGTCTGGGTGTGGTTGGTGAATACACAGATGTCGCCGGCAATGCCGAGTGCGGTTTCGACGATTTCCCGGGCCGACAGGTCGGTTTTTTTCAGCAGTGCGCTGGCGGCGGCTTGCGCGTAGGCGCCACCGGAACCCATGGCGATCAGGCCGTCTTCAGGCTCGACCACGTCGCCGTTGCCGGTGATGATCAGCGAAGCGTCTTTGTTGGCGACCGCGAGCATGGCTTCCAGGCGGCTCAGGGTGCGGTCGGTGCGCCATTCCTTGGCGAGCTCGACAGCGGCGCGTACCAGGTGACCCTGGTGCTTTTCAAGCTGGCCCTCGAAGCGTTCGAAGAGGGTAAAGGCGTCAGCGGTGGCGCCGGCAAAACCGGCAATGACCTGGCCGTGGTACAGGCGACGAACTTTTTTCGCGTTGCCTTTCATCACGGTATTGCCAAGGGAAACCTGGCCGTCGCCGCCCATGACGACTTTGCCGTGGCGGCGAACTGAAACGATGGTGGTCAAGGGAAGAGTCTCCACGCTGCGGGGCGAAAATGCCTTATGCCCATTCATATGGGGGTGGTGGAGAGGATTTCAACTGTGGGGCGCGGGAGGGGACGGGCGGTGTGAATCAGATGGGGCTGAGTTGCCGGGGCTGACGTCTTCGCGAGCAAGCCCGCTCCCACATTGGAATGCGGTCGAATGTGGGAGCGGGCTTGCTCGCGAAGAACGATAACGCGGTGTTTCTGACGGAATCAGCGGCTCTGGCGTTGTTGTAACAACAAATTGCTGAAGCCTGCACCCGCCAATTGTTTCTGCGCAGTGGTCAGTTGCTCACGATTGCTGAACGGTCCAACCAGCACCCGATACCAGGTCTCGTCCTTCACCGTGCCGGATTCAACCGCCACAGCCTGCCCCAGCAGAATGATCTGCGCACGAACCTTGTCCGCATCAGTCTCTTTGCGGAAGGAGCCCGCCTGCAGGAAAAACTTCGTCACCGGCGCAGCCTTGACCGGTGGCGCAGGTGGCGGGGTAATTCCGGACAAAGCAGCCTGGGCGCGCGCCGTATCGATCTTCGCCGCTTCCGCCGGTGTAACCGGTGTCGTCGGAATCGCAGGCACTTGCGGCGTCGGCAGGGTTTTCTCCGGTACGGCGTCCGGCGGCACGATGACTTCCGATTCCGGCAGCAAAGTGTAGAAGTCGTATTTCGGCTTCACCGGTTGCGTCGGGCTCGGCGGGGTCTTGTTGGCCTCGGCGATCTTGGTGGCTTTCTGTTGCTGTTCCACCTTCTCGCGCTTGACCGTGTCGCTGCCCTTGCCCGGCTCCAGTTTCATCAGGAACACGATGAATGCACCGACCGTCAGGCCGATGGCCATCCACAGCCAACCCGGGATCGGTTGCTTCGCTGGAGCTTGGTAACGGCTGGCGCCACGCTTGGGTGCAGGTTTTTTCTTGGCAGCCAACTTACATACGCTCCAGAGTTTCCAGGCCCAAGAGTTCCAGGCCTTGCTTGAGAGTGCGACCGGTCAGCGCGGCGAGGCGCAGGCGGCTCTGCATTTGCGCCGGGGTGTCGGCGGCGAGGATCGGGCAGTTCTCGTAGAAGCTGGAGAACAGGCCGGCGACGTCGTACAGGTAGGTGCAGAGGATGTGCGGCGTGCCTTTCTCGGCCACATTGTTCAGTACTTCGCCAAACTGCGCGAGTTTTGCCGCCAGCTCGTGTTCGTGCGCTGCTTCGAGCACGATCTGGCCTTCGACTTCGCTGAAGTCCTTGCCGAGTTTGCGGAACACACCAGCCACGCGGGTGTAGGCGTACAGCAAGTAGGGCGCGGTATTGCCTTCGAAGTTCAGCATCAGGTCGAAGTTGAAGCTGTAGTCGCTGGTGCGGTGCTTGGACAGGTCGGCGTATTTCACCGCCCCTATGCCCACGACCCTGGCGATGTTGCGCAGGTCGGCTTCAGCCAGTTCAGGGTTCTTGTCCTTGACCAGGGTGTAGGCGCGTTCCTGGGCTTCGGTCAGCAGGTCGATCAGCTTCACGGTGCCACCATCACGGGTCTTGAACGGACGGCCGTCAGCGCCGTTCATGGTGCCGAAGCCCATGTGTTCCATTTCCATCGGATGGGTCACGAAACCGGCCTTGCGGGCCACGGCGAACACCTGCTGGAAGTGCAGGGCCTGACGCTGGTCGACGAAGTACAGCGCGCGGTCGGCCTTGAGCTTGCCGCTGCGGTAGCGCACGGCAGCCAGGTCGGTGGTGGCATAGAGGTAGCCGCCGTCGGCCTTGACGATGATCACCGGCAGCGGGTCGCCATCGGCGTTCTTGAACTCGTCGAGGAACACGCACAGGGCGCCGTTGCTCTCGACCAGCATGCCGGCGGCCTTGAGGTCGTTGACCACGTTGATCAGGTCGTCGTTGTAGGCGCTTTCGCCCATCACGTCGGCCATGGTCAGTTTGACGTTCAGCAGTTCGTAGATCTTCTGGCAGTGCGACAGCGAGATGTCCTTGAACTTGGTCCACAGTGCCAGGCAATCGGCATCGCCGGCCTGCAACTTGACCACCAGGCCACGGGCGCGGTCGGCGAATTCTTCGGATTCATCGAAGCGTTGCTTGGCGGCGCGGTAGAAGTTTTCCAGGTCCGACAGCTCGTCGCTGGTGATCGGGTTTTCCTGCAGGTACGCCATCAGCATGCCGAACTGGGTGCCCCAGTCGCCGACGTGGTTCTGGCGGATCACTTCGTCGCCGAGGAATTCGAGCACGCGGGCCACGCCGTCGCCAATGATGGTCGAGCGCAAGTGGCCGACGTGCATTTCTTTGGCCAGGTTAGGGGCCGACAGGTCGACCACGGTGCGCTGGACCGGGCCGGCCTTGCGCACGCCGATGTTGGCGTCGGCCAGGGCGGCGTCCAGGCGCGAAGCCAGGGCGTCGGTGTTCTGGAAGAAGTTCAGGAAGCCTGGACCTGCGATTTCGGCCTTGGAGACGTTTTCGTCAGCTGGCAGCGCGGCGATGATTTTTTCCGCCAGGTCGCGCGGCTTCATGCCGGCCGGTTTGGCCAGCATCATGGCGATGTTGCTGGCGAAGTCGCCGTTCTTCTTGTCGCGGGAGTTCTCCACCTGGATCGCCGGCGACAGGCCTTCAGGCAACACACCTTCGTTGACGAGTTGGGTGATGGCTTGTTGGATCAGCTGGCGAATGGTGTCTTTCATGGTCTTCTCTTTCGACCGCTGGCGCGGCGGCGCATCGTGCGCTGGTGGAAAAACTGGGCATTATCCGTTGCCAGGGCGGGCTTGCCAACCTTAGCAGGCAGCTTGTGGATATGTGGTAACAATTAGGGCCCCTTCGCGAGCAAGCCCGCTCCCACAATGAATCTGCGGTGTTCATACCTTATGTGTCAGGCACAAAACCCATGTGGGAGCGGGCTTGCTCGCGAATGCGATCTCAAAATCAATACAGATCGACGGGATCCACATCGAGCGACCAACGCACCGCCCGCCCACTCGGCATCTGCTCCAAAACCAGCAACCAACTGGCAAGTAACCGATGCAGCGGCGCCCTTGCCGTAGCCTGCAACAACAACTGTGCACGATAGCGCCCGGCCCGCCGTTCCATCGGCGCCGGCACCGGCCCGAGCAGTTCGATGCCGGTCAGATTCTGTTCGGCCAGCAGGCGTTCGGCCTCGCTGCACGCTTCATCCAGAAAGCCTTCGGCCTGCCCTGGCTTGTGTGCCTCGGCCCGCAGCAGCGCCAGATGGGCAAACGGCGGCAATCCCGCCGCGCGCCGCTCGCTCAAGGCCTGCTCGGCAAAGGCGAAGTAACCCTGTTCGGTCAATTGCACCAGCAGCGGATGGTCGGCCAGGTGTGTCTGGATGATCACCTTGCCCGGCTCTTCCGCCCGGCCTGCTCGACCGGCGACCTGGACAATCAGTTGCGCCATGCGCTCGCTGGCGCGGAAGTCGCCGGAGAACAGCCCACCATCGGCATCCAGGATCGAGACCAGGGTTACCCGTGGAAAGTGGTGGCCCTTGGCGAGCATCTGCGTGCCCACCAGGATGCAGGGCTGGCCTTTCTGGATGGTCGCGAACAACTGGTTCATGGCGTCCTTGCGCGACGTGCTGTCGCGGTCGACTCGCAGCACCGGATAGTCCGGGAACAGGATCCCCAGGCGTTCCTCGGCCCGTTCGGTACCGGCCCCCACGGGGCGCAAGTCGACCTTGTTGCACTTGGGGCACTGGCGCGGCACGCGTTCGACATAGCCGCAATGATGACAGCGCAGCTCGCCGTAGCGCTGGTGGACGGTCATGCGCGCATCGCAGCGTTGGCACTCGGACATCCAGCCGCAGTCGTGACACAGCAGGGTCGGCGCAAATCCGCGGCGGTTGAGGAATACCAGCACCTGCTGGCCGGCAGCGAGTGTCTGGCCGATGGCTTGTTGCATGGGTCCGGAAATGCCGCTGTCCAGTGGACGGCTTTTCACATCCAGGCGCAGGAAGCGTGGTTGCTTGGCGCCGCCAGCGCGCTCGTTCAGCCGCAGCAGGCCATAGCGGCCGGTGTAGGCGTTGTGCAGGCTTTCCAGGGAGGGCGTGGCGGAGCCCAGGACAATCGGGATGTTTTCCTGTCGAGCCCTGACCAACGCCAGGTCGCGCGCGTGGTACCGCAAGCCTTCCTGCTGTTTATAGGAGCCGTCGTGCTCTTCGTCGATGATGATCAGCCCCGGGTTTTTCATCGGCGTGAACAGCGCCGAGCGGGTGCCGATTATGATGTCGGCTTCGCCGTCGCGGGCGGCGAGCCAGGCTTCGAGGCGTTCGCGATCATTGACCGCCGAGTGAATCAGCGCGATGCGCGCGTTGAAACGCTGCTCGAATCGCGCCAGGGTCTGCGGGCCGAGGTTGATTTCCGGGATCAGCACCAGCGCCTGCTTGCCGGCCTCCAGGGTTTCGCGGATCAGTTGCAGATAGACTTCGGTCTTGCCGCTGCCGGTGACGCCGGCGAGGAGGAACGCGTGGTAACTGTCGAACCCGGCGCGAATGGCTTCATAGGCGGCCCGCTGTTCCGGGTTGAGTGGCAGTTCGGGTTGGGCCAGCCAGTGTTCGTGTCGGGCACCGGGGGCGTGCCTGCGGATTTCAACCTGGACCAGCTCCTTGGCCAGCAACAGATCGAGGCTGTCCTTGCTTAGCATCAGCTTGCTCAGTAACTGATGGGCGACGCCGTGGGGGTGCTGGGCCAGCGTTGCCAGGGCTTCGCGCTGGCGCGGGGCACGGGCGATTCGCGGGTCGTCGAGGCTGGCGCCTGGTGCGGCGGACCAGAAGCGCTCCTGGCGCGCCTCGGCCAGTTCGCCCTGGCGCAGCAATACCGGCAGCGCCCAACTCAACGTGTCGCCGAGGCTGTGCTGGTAGTACTGCGAGGTCCACAGGCACAGCTTGAACAGCGCGGGCGGCAACGGCGGCGTGGCATCGAGCAGTGCGAGGGCCGGCTTGAGTTTTTCCGCCGGCACTTCGCTGGTGTCGGTGACTTCCACCAGGATCCCGATCATCTCCCGCCGGCCAAACGGCACCCGCAAGCGCATGCCGGGGTGCAATTGCGCACGCAGCACGCCGGCCGGCGCCCGGTAGTCGAACAGGCGGCGCAGGGGCGAAGGCAAGGCGAGGCGCAGAATGGCGTCGGGCACGCGGGGGAGTCTCGATTAACAGGCAATGAAGGGTTTGACACATAACCACAAGGATCGCGCTTTGGGTCGGGAGCCTAGCAGACGACCGGTTTGAGGGACAGCTTGCGTGATTGGCATTGTCTGGTAGAATCCGCGGCCTAATTACGTGCGGTATTCAACAATAGTGTTGGGTGGCGGCACGCTAGCCTGAGGAAAACACCATGAAAGCTGATATCCATCCAGAATACCCAGCAGTTGCTGTTACCTGCAGCTGCGGCAACAAGTTCGAAACCCGTTCGACCTTCGGCAAAGCCCTGGCGATCGACGTTTGCAACGAATGCCACCCGTTCTACACCGGTAAGCAGAAGACTCTGGACACTGGCGGCCGCGTTCAGCGCTTCGCAGACCGTTTCGGTGCTTTCGGTGCGAAAAAGGCCTAAGGCCGATCAACCTGGGAAAACGTCACTGTTTTGCCATGCTGATGAAAAAGGCGTCCCCCGGGACGCCTTTTTTGTGTCTGTGATTTGGCTGCAAAGGCCAATCTAAAAAATATTGTAGACATTTTTTAATGGGATTGTGAACAGTCTATCCCTTGTGTTCCGTGGCTCTTGGCCCAAAGTCGTAGGGGCGGGCGCTTGACAGGGGTGACCGGTCAGTCTTGTGGGGATTTTGCCAGGCGCGTATCCTCGCTGACCAGTCTGTCCAACAGTAAAAGCGGAATGCCAAAATGTCTGATCTGAAAACTGCCGCTCTCGAATATCACGCCAATCCTCGTCCAGGGAAGCTGAGTGTCGAGCTCACCAAGGCCACCGCTACCGCCCGCGACCTGTCGCTGGCCTACAGCCCCGGCGTAGCTGAACCAGTACGCGAGATCGCCCGCGATCCTGAGCTGGCCTACAAGTACACCGGTAAAGGCAACCTGGTTGCAGTCATTTCCGATGGCACCGCGATTCTGGGCCTGGGTAACCTCGGCCCATTGGCCTCCAAGCCAGTGATGGAAGGTAAGGGCGTGCTGTTCAAGCGCTTCGCCGGCATCGACGTTTTCGACATCGAAGTCGATTCCGAAAGCCCGCAAGCCTTCATCGACACCGTCAAGCGCATCTCCATCACCTTCGGTGGCATCAACCTGGAAGACATCAAGGCACCTGAGTGCTTTGAGATCGAACGTGCCCTGATCGAGCAGTGCGACATCCCGGTATTCCACGACGACCAGCACGGCACCGCCATCGTGACCGCGGCCGGCATGATCAACGCCCTGGAAATCGCCGGCAAAACCCTGGCTGACGCCAAGATCGTCTGCCTGGGTGCCGGTGCGGCCGCCATCTCCTGCATGAAATTGCTGGTGAGCATGGGCGCCAACATCGAAAACATCTACATGGTCGACCGTACCGGCGTGATTCACTCCGGCCGTGACGACCTGAACCAGTACAAGGCCGTCTTCGCTCACGCGACCGACAAGCGCACCCTGGCAGACGCCCTGCAAGGCGCAGACGTGTTCGTCGGCCTGTCTGGCCCGAACCTGCTGAGCCCGGAAGGCCTGAAGTCCATGGCAGCCAACCCGATCGTGTTCGCTTGCTCGAACCCGGATCCGGAAATCTCCCCGGAGCTGGCGCACGCCACCCGTGACGACGTGATCATGGCCACCGGCCGTTCGGACTACCCGAACCAGGTCAACAACGTCCTGGGCTTCCCGTTCATCTTCCGTGGCGCCCTGGACGTTCGCGCCAAGCGCATCAACGAAGAGATGAAAGTGGCTGCGGCCAACGCCCTGCGCGAACTGGCCAAGCTGCCAGTGCCTCAGGAAGTGTGCGACGCGTACGGCGGCATCGCGCTGGAATTCGGTCGTGAGTACATCATTCCGAAACCAATGGACGCCCGCCTGATCACCGTGATCTCCGATGCCGTGGCCAAGGCTGCAATCGAGACCGGCGTTGCAACCCTGCCGTATCCGAAGAACTACCCGCTGAAAAGCGTGGATGACGTGTTCAACGGCTAAGTCGTTGTAGCGCTTCAACCAAAAGCCCCGGTTCGATTTGAGTCGGGGCTTTTTTTGCCTGAAAGGTTTGTGTCGATTGTTAGGGCCTCTTCGCGGGCAAGCCCGCTCCCACAGTGGGCGATGGTGTTCATAGAATTCGTGTACACCACAAATCCCTGTGGGAGCGGGCTTGCTCGCGAAGGCGGCAGCACAATCAATGCAAATCTGGCAGGCAATAAAAAGCCCCGCACTTCTCGCGAAGGCAGGGCTTTTTGATGTGGCATGCGATCAGAACAAATCGATCGGTGCCGCTTCATCCGCCGGCAGCGGGCTGCCTGGCGCATTGCCGTTGCCCAGCTCATTGCCCGTCGGCGGCGTATCTTCGACCTTGAACAGTTCGAAGTAGGCCCCTGGCGTGCCTGGAGTGGCTGCACGGCCACTGACAGGGTCTACCCGCAGGCTGAGGATGCCTTCCGGCTCTGGCTGGGTGTGTGGCGGCATGTCTTTGAGCGCAGCGCCCATGTAGTTCATCCAGATCGGCAGGGCGACGGTACCGCCAAACTCCTTGCGACCCAGGCTTTCGGGCTGGTCGAAGCCGGTCCAGACGGTGGTGACGTAATCGGCGTTGTAGCCGGAGAACCAGGCGTCCTTGGACTCGTTGGTGGTGCCGGTCTTGCCGGCGATGTCGCCACGACCCAGGGCCAGCGCGCGACGGCCGGTACCGAGCTTGATCACGTCTTCGAGCATGCTGTTGAGGATGTAGGTTGTCCGTCCATCGACAATGCGCTCAGCCACGGCAGGCGTTTGCGCTGCCGATTGCTCGCCCGGCACCTGGCCAGGTGTTGCATTGACCGTAAAGGCTTCGGCGGCAGGTGCGGCGATACCGTCGGTCGCGACAGCGCCTTTTGGCACGCTGGGCGGGTTGGCGACGAACAGCGTGTCGCCGTTGCGGCTTTCGATCTTGTCGATGATGTACGGGGTGATCTTGTAGCCGCCGTTGGCGAAGGTGCTCCAGCCCGTGGCGATTTCCATCGGCGTCAGGGTTGCGGTACCCAAGGCCAGGGACAGGTTGGGCGGCAGGTCCTGCTTGTTGAAGCCAAAGCGGCTGATGTAGTCGATGGTCTTGCCAACGCCCATCGCCTGTAGCAGGCGGATCGAAACCAGGTTGCGCGACTTGTAGAGCGCTTCGCGCAGGCGGATCGGACCGAGGAAGGTGTTGGTATCGTTTTTCGGACGCCAGACCTTGTCCAGGTACTCGTCGACAAACACGATCGGTGCGTCGTTCACCAGGCTGGAGGCGGTGTAGCCGTTATCCAGTGCCGCGCTGTAGACGAACGGCTTGAAGCTCGAACCCGGCTGGCGCTTGGCCTGAAGGGCGCGGTTGTAGTTGCTCTGCTCAAAGGCGAAACCGCCGACCAGCGAGCGGATGGCGCCGTTTTGCGGGTCAAGGGAGACCAGTGCGCCCTGGGCCTGGGGGATCTGGCTGAATTTCAGCGAGTTGTCCGCCTGGCGCTGCACGCGAATCAGGTCGCCGACCTGGGCTACGTCCGACGGTTGTTTCGGATTGGCGCCCATGCTGTTGGTGTTCAGGAACGGGCGAGCCCATTTCATGCTGTCCCAGCCAACGTGTTCGCTGCCGGTGCGGGTCAGCACCTGCAGGCCGCTCTTGTCGACCTGGGTGACGATGGCCGGTTCAAGGCCGCTGATGGTGCGTTGCTTGGTCAGTTCGGTTGCCCACGCCTCGCGCGTCTTGCCCGGCAGGCGGGACTCGGGGCCCCGATAGCCATGACGCTGGTCATAGGTCATCAAGCCTTCGTGGACGGCGGTGTTGGCCATTTCCTGAAGGTTGCTCGGCACCGTGGTGGTAACGCGGAAACCTTCGGTGTATGCATCGCTGCCATAGCGACCGACCATTTCGGCGCGGGCCATCTCGGCGATGTAGGGCGCGTTCACTTCCGGCGTCGGCACGTGATAGCTGGCGTTCAGGGGCTCGTTGACGGCGCTGGTGTAGTCGGCTTCGCTGATCTTGCCCAGCTTGTACATGCGCCCCAGGATCCAGTCGCGACGCTCCTTGCTGCGGGCCGGGTTGGCCAGCGGGTTGAAGCGTGAAGGGGCCTTGGGCAGGCCGGCGATCATCGCCATCTGCGCCAGGCTGATGTCGCGAATCGACTTGCCGTAATACACCTGCGCCGCCGCTTCGATGCCGTAGGCACGGTTGCCCAGATAGATCTTGTTGACGTAGAGCTCGAGGATTTCGTCCTTGGTCAGCTGTCGTTCGATCTGCAGGGCCAGGAGGATCTCGGTGGTTTTGCGCGAGAAGCTGCGTTCGCTGGTCAGGAAGAAGTTCTTCGCCACCTGCATGGTGATAGTGCTGCCGCCGGACTGGATATGGCCGCTTTTCACCAGTTGCGTGGCAGCGCGCATCAGGCTGCTGGGATCGACGCCGTAGTGGTTGGCGAAGTTGTCGTCTTCAGCACTTAGTAACGCATTAATGAAATTGGGGGGAATGTCGGCGAAACGGATCGGTGTGCGACGCATTTCGCCGAATTCTGCGATCAACTTGTTATCGCTGCTGTAGACCCGCAAAGGGATCTGCAACTGGATGCTTCTCAGTGCCTCTACGGACGGTAATCCGGGACTAAGGTAAAGAAACGCCCCACTCAGACCCAGAAGCAGTCCGCAGAATACGGCGACGATGGACCAACCGAAAAATTTCAGCAGACGAATCAAGGCTTTTGGACATCCAGGGTAAAAAATGAATTTGGCATCAGGGTTCAGGCTAAAGGCGAACGACCCGCGCTTGAGAAAAAGCGGAAAAAAACGCTGGGCATTATAAGCATTTTTCCGTCCATGGCGTTATTTGCGCTGCTGTCAAGACGGGTGGTTTGAACGCAACCCCCGTTATGGAGTCCGTAACACACGGAAAGTCATAGGGAATTTGGTAGTGCCAGGACTCTTCAATAAAAAGGCCAGGTCGCTCCTGGGCATCGATATCAGCTCGACATCGGTGAAGCTGCTGGAGCTGAGCCGGCAGGGCAATGGCTATCGTGTCGAAGCCTACGCGGTCGAGTCGTTCCCCCCCAGTGCGGTCATCGAGAAAAATATCGCCGAGCTCGATGGCGTGGGCCAGGCCTTGACGCGTGTGCTGGCCAAGGCTCGCACCAGTCTCAAGGGCGTTGCCGTGGCCGTGGCCGGTTCGGCGGTGATCACCAAGACCATCGAGATGGATGCCGGCCTTTCCGACGACGAGATGGAAGACCAGCTGAAGATCGAGGCCGATCAGTACATTCCTTATCCGCTGGACGAAGTGGCCATCGATTTCGAAGTCCAGGGCGCGTCAGTGCGCAATCCTGAGCGGGTCAACGTGTTGCTGGCCGCCTGTCGCAAGGAAAACGTCGAAATCCGTGAGGCAGCCCTGGCCCTGGCGGGCCTGACTGCGCGCGTGGTCGACGTCGAGGCCTATGCCCTGGAGCGATCGTTCAGCTTGCTGAAGAGCCAGGGAGGGGGCTTGCAAGGGCGACTGGTGGCGGTGGTCGATGTTGGAGCAACCATGACCACCCTGAGCGTGCTGCATGACGGGCGGATCATCTACACCCGCGAGCAATTGTTTGGTGGCCGCCAGCTCACCGAGGACATTCAGCGCCGATACGGCCTGACCGTCGAGCAGGCCGGCCTGGCGAAGAAGCAGGGCGGTTTGCCGGACGATTATGTCAGCGTTGTGTTGCAGCCGTTTCGTGAGGCCCTGGTGCAGCAAGTGTCGCGTTCGTTGCAGTTCTTCTTTGCTTCGGGCCATTACACCGCGGTCGACCACATACTGCTGGTGGGCGGGACCGCGTCGGTGTCCGGTCTGGACCAGTTGATCGAGCAGCAATTGGGCACGCCGACCCGGGTGGCCAATCCGTTTGCCGACATGACCTTGAGCAGCAAGGTCAACGCCGCGGCCCTGGCCAGCGATGCGCCCGCGCTGATGATTGCCTGCGGGCTGGCCCTCAGGAGTTTCGACTGATGGCCCGGATCAATCTATTACCCTGGCGCGAAGAGCGGCGTGAGCAGCGGCGCAAGCGCTTTCTCCTGGTGTTGGTGGGTGTGCTGGCGGGATCGGCAGGTGCATTGCTCATGGCCAACCAGGTCATCAGCAGCGCTATCGAGCGGCAGATTGCGCGTAACGATTACATCGGCAAGCAGATCGCCGTGGTCGACGAGCGGATCAAGCAGATCAGTGATCTCAAGGCTCGTCGTCAGCAATTGGTCGAGCGTATGCGCATCATCCAGGATCTGCAGGGCAATCGCCCGATCAGCGGGCGAATTTTTGATCAGCTGGCGCGGACCTTGCCCGATGGCGTGTATTTCACTGAAGTCAAAATGGCCGGCAAGACATTGTCCATCACCGGTGCGGCGCAATCGAACAACCGTGTTTCAGACCTGATGCGTAACCTGGACCAGTCCGACTGGTTCGATGCGCCCAGTCTCACTGAAGTCAAGGCGACGGCCGCGGGGCAACTCGACCAGGCCAATGTTTTTCAGTTGACCGTTCGTCAGACCCAGCCTGCGGCTGGGGAGGACAGCGAATGAGTCCGTCCGAATGGATCGAAGGGTTGCGCCGGATCGACATCAACGAGCTGGACAGCAGCAACATGGGTTCCTGGCCACCCGCGATCAAAATCCTGATGGGCATTGTGGTCGCAATACTGGTGCTGTCGATCGGCTACAACTTTTCCACAAGCGAGCTGGAACATCAGCTCGAACTCAAGCGCGAGGAGGAGTCTACCCTCAAGGAGCAATTTGCCAGCAAATCCCACATGGCGGCGAATCTGCAGCTCTACACCCAGCAGATGAAGGAGATGGAAAACTCCTTCGGCGTACTGTTACGGCAACTGCCCAGCGACACCGAAGTCCCCGGCTTGCTGGAAGACATCACGCGAACGGGGCTGGGCAGTGGCCTGGAGTTCGAAGAGATCAAGCTACTGCCGGAGGTCTCCCAGCCGTTCTACATCGAGTTGCCGATCCAGATCACGGTCACCGGCGCCTATCACGACCTGGCCACTTTCGTCAGTGGCGTGGCCGGATTGCCGCGTATCGTCACCCTGCATGATTTCGACCTGGCGCCGATCAATCCCGACGCCGGTCCGAAGTTACGCATGAGCATCCTGGCCAAGACCTACCGTTACAACGACAAGGGGCTGCAATGATGAGCCGGCTTCGTGGTTTTTCGCCGGTGATGTTGATGGTCGTATTGGCGGGCTGTGGCGGCGGCGATGATGTCAGTGACCTGGACGCCTACATGAACGAAATGCGCCTGCGGGCACCGGGCAAGATTGAACCAACGCCGACATTCCGGTCTTACCCCACATTCACCTATAGCGCCGCCAACCTGCGCAGCCCGTTTTCCCGGCAGATCAAAGTCGATCTGGCACTCAAGCAGGGCGCGCGTTATGTCCAGCCGGACTCCAACCGGGTCAAGCAGTACCTCGAGGGCTTCAATATCGAGCAGTTTGAAATGGTCGGCACCCTCTCCAATGCCACGGGCTCCTTTGCCCTGTTGCGCGGCGCCGGTGGGGTGCATCGGCTGAAAGTCGGTGATTACCTGGGGCGTAACGATGGCCGGATTGTCGCCATCAGCGGTTCGCAAGTCGATGTGGTGGAAATCGTTCCCGACGGCGAAGGTGCCTGGCTGGAGCGACCGCGGACCCTTCCTTTGAAAGAGCATTCATAGTGGAACCCGTACGATGAACAGGATTTTCTCCGCCCTCGGAGTATCGCTATGGATAGCGTTGCTGTCGCCGATGGTACAAGCGGCCACCCTCAAGACGCTGGATGTCGCCGCGTTGCCGGGAGATCGCGTCGAGTTGAAGCTGGTGTTCGACAAGCCACCCCCGGCGCCCCGTGGCTACACCACGGAATCTCCCGCCAGGATTGCCCTGGATCTTCCCGGCGTGGTCAGTCAGCTGGCGAGCAAGACTCGCGACCTGGGCAATGGCAATGCCCGCAGCGCGACGGTGGTAGAGGCCAAGGACCGTGCGCGGCTGATCATCAATCTCAACCAGCTGAGCCCCTATGACTTCCGGGTCGAAGGCAACAGCCTCTTTGTCGTGGTCGGGCAGGGTGGCAAAAGCCCGACCCCGCGGGCGGCCGCTACCGCCGTCCCGGTTCCGGCGCCCAAGCGCGCGGTTGCGCCGGCGAGCAAGGCCATTCGTGCGGTGGATTTCCAGCGTGGTTCCCAGGGCGAAGGCAATGTCGTGATTGATCTGTCGGACCCGTCCATTGCACCGGATATTCAGGAACGCGAAGGCAAGATCATTCTCGGATTTGCCAGGACCCGATTGCCCGAGCCATTGCGCGTACGCCTGGACGTCAAGGATTTCGCCACCCCGGTTCAGTTCGTCAATGCCAGTGCCAGCGGGGATAAGGCGACAATCACCATTGAACCCGGCGGCGCCTTCGATTACTCAACCTATCAGACCGACAACAAGCTGACCGTCAGCGTCCGCCCGATGACGGTCGACGACCTGCAAAAGCGCAACGCCGACCGCAATGCCTACACCGGTGAAAAGCTCTCGCTGAATTTCCAGGACATCGACGTGCGCTCAGTGCTGCAACTGATCGCCGATTTCACCAACCTCAATCTGGTCGCCAGTGACACGGTGCAGGGGGGCATTACCCTGCGCCTGCAAAATGTACCCTGGGACCAGGCACTGGACCTGGTGCTGAAAACCAAGGGCCTGGACAAGCGCAAGGTGGGTAATGTGCTGCTCGTCGCGCCAGCCGACGAAATTGCGGCCCGTGAACGTCAGGAGTTGGAGTCGCAGAAGCAGATTGCCGACCTGGCGCCGCTGCGTCGGGAGCTTTTGCAGGTCAATTACGCCAAGGCGGCCGATATCGCCAAACTGTTCCAGTCGGTGACCAGTGCCGAGGCGAAAGCCGACGAACGGGGATCGATCACCGTCGATGAGCGCACCAACAACATCATTGCCTACCAGACCCAGGACCGTCTCGACGAACTGCGGCGAATCGTTGCGCAGCTGGATATCCCGGTGCGTCAGGTGATGATCGAGGCGCGCATCGTCGAAGCCAACGTAGATTATGACAAGAGCCTCGGCGTGCGCTGGGGTGGCGCGATCAAGAAAGGCAACTGGAATGCCTCCGGGGTCGGTAACGGCGCCAACGACAGCAGCGCCAGCTCGCCGTTCGTCGACCTGGGGGTCGCCAACAATACGTCGGGCATTGGCATTGCCTTCATCACCGACAACGTCTTGCTGGACCTTGAATTGACGGCCATGGAAAAGACCGGTAACGGCGAAATCGTCTCGCAACCCAAGGTGGTCACCTCCGACAAGGAGACCGCGAAGATCCTCAAGGGCACCGAGATTCCCTATCAGGAAGCCAGCTCCAGCGGCGCAACCTCGGTCTCGTTCAAGGAGGCGTCGCTGTCGCTGGAGGTGACGCCGCAGATCACGCCGGACAACCGGATCATCATGGAGGTCAAGGTCACCAAGGATGAGCCGGACTACCTGAACAAGGTCCAGGACGTGCCGCCGATCAAGAAAAACGAGGTCAACGCCAAGGTCCTGGTCAACGATGGCGAGACCATCGTCATTGGCGGTGTTTTCTCAAATACTCAGAGCAAGGTTGTAGATAAGGTGCCATTTCTTGGCGATGTGCCGTATCTTGGCCGCCTTTTCCGGCGCGACGTGGTTTCGGAGAAAAAATCCGAGCTGTTGGTGTTTCTCACTCCGCGTATCATGAATAACCAGGCGATTGCTGTGAGTCGTTGATTCTGTGCGAAATTTGATACTTGTAGGACCGATGGGGGCTGGAAAAAGCACCATCGGCCGATTGCTGGCCAAAGAGTTGCGCTTGCCATTCAAAGATTCCGATAAGGAAATTGAATTACGCACGGGCGCCAATATCCCATGGATCTTCGACAAGGAAGGCGAACCGGGCTTTCGTGAGCGCGAGCAGGCAATGATCGCCGAGCTGTGCGATTACGACGGCGTGGTGCTGGCGACCGGCGGCGGGGCAGTCATGCGCGAAGCCAATCGTCGGGCGCTGCGCGCCGGCGGACGGGTGGTCTACCTGCATGCCTCTGTCGAGCAGCAGGTCGGCCGCACGTCCCGCGACCGCAATCGGCCATTGCTGCGCACGGCCGATCCGGCCAAGACCCTGAGGGATCTGTTGGCGATCCGTGACCCCCTGTATCGGGAAATTGCCGATCTGGTGGTGGAAACGGATGAACGACCGCCGCGAATGGTCGTGCTCGATATCCTGGAGCGTCTGCAGCAATTGCCGCCTCGTTAAAGCGCCGCCCGAAATGCGCTATCCTCGGCGTCCAGCCATGACCGCTCAAGGTTGTGGCGAACGGCCGACGAACGGCGTCACACAACAGTGGCCGTAGACATTCGTTAACTCAAGGCAGGTTGCCTGATTCCATCTTCACTGTGGGGACACATGCAGACACTCAAGGTCGATCTAGGCGAGCGCAGCTACCCGATTCATATTGGCGAAGGTTTGTTGGACCAGCCCGAGCTGCTGGCCCCGCATATTCGCGGACGGCAAGTGGCGATCATTTCCAATGAAACCGTCGCGCCGCTCTACCTCGAACGTCTGACCCGCAGCCTTGCGCAGTTCTCGGTGATTTCCGTGGTGCTGCCCGACGGCGAAGCCTTCAAGACCTGGGAAACCCTGCAGCTGATCTTCGATGGCCTGCTGACCGCGCGGCATGATCGACGCACCACGGTGATCGCCTTGGGTGGCGGCGTGATTGGCGACATGGCCGGTTTCGCGGCGGCTTGCTACCAGCGCGGTGTCGACTTCATCCAGGTTCCGACCACGCTGCTGTCGCAGGTCGACTCTTCGGTGGGTGGCAAGACCGGGATCAACCATCCGCTGGGCAAGAACATGGTCGGTGCCTTCTATCAGCCGAACGTCGTACTGATCGACACCGCCTCCCTCAATACCCTGCCGGCCCGCGAGCTGTCCGCCGGCCTGGCCGAAGTCATCAAGTACGGGCTGATTTGCGACGAGCCGTTCCTCACCTGGCTCGAAGAAAACGTCGACCGCCTGCGCAATCTGGATCAGCAAGCCCTGACCTATGCCATCGAGCGCTCCTGTGCGGCCAAGGCGGCCGTGGTCGGCGCCGACGAGAAGGAGACCGGCGTGCGGGCCACGCTCAACCTGGGTCACACCTTCGGTCACGCCATCGAAACCCATATGGGCTATGGTGTCTGGTTGCATGGAGAGGCAGTGGCTGCCGGCACTGTAATGGCTCTGGAAATGTCCGCGCGCCTGGGATGGATCACCGAACAGGAGCGCGATCGCGGCATTCGCCTGTTCCAGCGCGCCGGCCTGCCGGTCATCCCGCCGGAAGAAATGACGGAAGCTGATTTTCTCGAACACATGGCAATTGACAAGAAAGTGATCGACGGTCGTTTGCGCCTGGTGCTGCTGCGCCACATGGGCGAAGCGGTGGTGACCGACGATTATCCGAAAGAGGTTCTACAGGCCACGCTGGGAGCGGATTACCGCGCCCTGGCTCAGCTTAAAGGTTAATAAGAACGCGATGACTAGTTTGCATGCCGACGAGGCTTTCCTCGGCCACTACCAGTTGAGTCATGACCCTTTTGCTCCACGGGTCCCTGGCTTCAAATTTTTCCCTGCCCAG
Organism: Pseudomonas sp. YuFO20; assembly: GCF_035064975.1. NCBI lineage: Bacteria > Pseudomonadati > Pseudomonadota > Gammaproteobacteria > Pseudomonadales > Pseudomonadaceae > Pseudomonas > Pseudomonas sp. YuFO20. The sequence continues at coordinate 23,340 of NZ_JAXDEO010000005.1, read as the reverse complement.
CGCAAGCCGGTGCTGGGGCAGTTGCACCATCTGGCGAGGTATAGCCAGTTGCTATTGGTGGTTACAGGTCCACATGGCAGCGGCAAGACCCTGCTGCGTCAGGCCCTGGTGGCCAGCACCAACAAGCAGACCGTGCAGAGCGTGGTGGTTTCCGCCCGTGGTGCCGGTGATTCGGCTGGCCTGTTGCACCAGGTCGCCCAGGCACTGAACGTTGCCCAGGCCGAGATCGGTGCAATCCTCAAACAGGTGGTGCAGCTGGCTCTCACCGGGCAGGAAGTCTATCTGCTGGTCGATGATGCCGAGCAGCTCGACGAGTCCGCGCTCGAAGCCTTGATGGCCCTGGCCGCGGGTGCGCCGGAAGGCCGTCCACATGTGTTCCTGTTCGGCGAGTCGTCGATGATCGCCCAGCTCGAGGCTTTGCAACTCGAGGAAGAGCGCTTCCACGTCATCGAGCTGCAGCCTTACACCGAAGAGGAAACCCGCGAATACCTCGACCAGCGGCTCGAAGGCGCTGGCCGGGGTATCGAACTTTTCACCGCAAATCAGATCTCTGATATTCACGAAAGCTCCGAGGGTTGGCCTGGCAACATCAACCAGGTTGCCCGCGATGCGATGATCGAAGCCATGATTGCCAGCCGCTCCGCGGTTAAGCGTCCAAGTATGGGGTTCAATATGCCGAAGAAACACGTATTGGCGATTTCCGCCGTCGTTGTGGTCGCGGTAGCTGCCGCCTGGTTGATGCCGGGTCGCAGCAAAGCACCGACCACGGGGGCGCCTGCCAACGAACAGGCGCAACTGCCGCTCGGCCAGGGTTCGCCACAAGCGGGTGGTGCTCCGGCCGTTGAATTCGCCGGCAACACGCAGCCAACGCCATTGCCGTTGGTCGGCAATTCGCAACCGGTCATGCGTGAGCCGCTGGCCGAAGCGGCGGGTGGCATCACCGAGGGCGATGACGGCGTGCCGGTCGAGGGTTCCAGCGCGACACCGCCGACCGTGACCACCATTGCACCGCCAGCAGGCGTTCCGGCCGGTCCTGCGCCAACGCCAACCGCCAAGCCGACGCCAGCGCCGACCCAGGTCGCTACCGCCAAGCCAGCGCCAGCACCGGCTGCCAAGCCTGCTCCGGCCCCAGCGCCGGCCAAGCCAGCCGCCGCTGCCGCCAAACCGGCCGAGAAACCAGTGACCGTCGCCAAGGCAGCCGGTGGCACCTGGTACGCAGGTCAAGCGCCGGGTAACTACGTAGTGCAGATCCTCGGCACCAGCTCCGAAACGGCCGCGCAAAGCTTCGTCAAGGAGCAGGGCGGCGAGTACCGTTACTTCAAGAAAGTCCTCAACGGCAAACCGCTCTACGTGATCACCTACGGCAGTTTCGCCAATCGTGATGCAGCCGTTTCCGCCATCAAGGCCTTGCCAGCGAAGGTTCAGGCTGGTAAACCTTGGCCACGCTCTGTCGCCAGCGTCCAACAGGAACTGGCAACAGCTCGCTGAAGATTCGGCGGCCTTACCCAGGCCGCCTCTCCAAGCACCTCAATATTTCTGCACGGCATGCCGCCTCTACAGGCCGCGTGCCTTGTGGTGTCTGCGTCACAGTAGTCTTTGAGTCGTTGCGGTCAAAATTAAAAAAGTTTTGACTAGCACAGCGGATCGCTTTAAACCTTTCACAAATGCGACATAGATTTGCGACATTTCGTCGCCAAATTTGTGAGGCCAAGTGTCGGTGTGTACAATGACCTCCCTTTTGCCCCCGCAAAGCTGGCGTACGTTCGGCGCGGATGGTAAGTGGTTGAATTGAAAAGAAATTTGCCTCGACAAGAGGCAGCCTGGTGAGAAAGTGTCTATGAAAGCAGGTCTGTACCAACCAGATGAATTCAAGGATAACTGCGGTTTCGGCCTGATTGCCCATATGCAGGGCGAGCCCAGTCATACCCTTTTGCAAACGGCCATCGAGGCCCTGACCTGCATGACCCACCGCGGTGGGATTAATGCTGACGGCAAGACCGGTGACGGTTGCGGTCTGCTGATTCAAAAGCCGGACGTATTCCTGCGAGCCATCGCCCAGGAAACGTTCGGCGTCGAACTGCCCAAGCAATACGCGGTGGGCATGGTCTTCTTCAACCAGGACCCGGTCAAAGCCGAGGCTGCTCGCGAGAACATGAACCGCGAGATCCTGGCTGCCGGCCTGTCCCTCGTCGGCTGGCGCAAAGTGCCGATCGACACCAGCGTCCTCGGCCGCCTGGCCCTTGAGCGCCTGCCACAGATCGAGCAGGTGTACATCGGTGGCGAAGGCCTGAGCGACCAGGACATGGCCGTCAAGCTGTTCACCTCCCGTCGTCGTTCATCGGTGGCCAACGCCGCCGATACCGACCACTACGTCTGCAGCTTTTCGCACAAGACCATCATCTACAAAGGCCTGATGATGCCGGCGGACCTGACCGCCTTCTATCCAGACCTGAGCGATGAGCGCCTGCAAACTTCGATTTGCGTGTTCCACCAGCGCTTCTCCACCAACACCCTGCCGAAATGGCCGCTGGCTCAACCGTTCCGCTTCCTGGCGCACAACGGCGAAATCAACACCATCACCGGCAACCGCAACTGGGCCGTGGCCCGTCGCACCAAGTTCAGCAACGACCTGATGGACCTGGAAGAGCTCGGCCCGCTGGTCAACCGCGTCGGCTCCGACTCCTCGAGCATGGACAACATGCTGGAGCTGATGGTCACCGGTGGCATCGACCTGTTCCGTGGCGTGCGGATGATCATTCCGCCTGCGTGGCAGAACGTCGAGACGATGGACCCGGATCTGCGTGCGTTCTACGAATACAACTCGATGCACATGGAGCCGTGGGACGGCCCGGCCGGCGTGGTAATGACCGACGGTCGCTACGCGGTGTGCCTGCTCGACCGTAACGGTCTGCGTCCGGCGCGTTGGGTCACCACCAAGAACGGTTTCATCACCCTGGCGTCGGAAATCGGTGTCTGGAACTACCAGCCTGAAGACGTGATCGCCAAGGGCCGCGTTGGCCCGGGCCAGATCTTTGCCGTGGACACCGAAACCGGTCAGATCCTCGACACCGATGCGATCGACAACCGCCTGAAGTCCCGTCATCCGTACAAGCAATGGCTGCGCAAGAATGCCCTGCGCATCCAGGCGACCATGGAGGACAACGACCACGGTTCGGCGTTCTACGACGTCGATCAGCTCAAGCAATACATGAAGATGTACCAGGTCACGTTCGAAGAGCGCGACCAAGTGCTGCGTCCACTGGGCGAGCAAGGCTACGAAGCCGTAGGCTCGATGGGCGACGATACGCCGATGGCCGTGCTGTCCCAGCGCGTGCGTACGCCGTACGACTATTTCCGCCAGCAGTTCGCGCAGGTGACCAACCCGCCGATCGACCCGCTGCGTGAAGCCATCGTCATGTCGCTGGAGATCTGCCTCGGTGCCGAGCGCAACATCTTCCAGGAGTCGCCGGAACACGCGTCGCGCGTGATCCTCAGCTCGCCGGTCATTTCCCCGGCCAAGTGGCGCTCGCTGATGAACCTCGATCGTCCGGGCTTCGAACGCCAGAAAATCGACCTCAACTACGACGAAAGCATCGGCCTGGAAGCTGCGATCCGCAATGTTGCCGATCAGGCTGAAGAAGCCGTGCGCGCCGGTCGTACGCAGATCGTCCTGAGTGACCGTCACATTGCCCCGGGCAAGTTGCCGATCCACGCCTCCCTGGCCACCGGTGCGGTACACCACCGCCTGACCGAGAAGGGCCTGCGTTGCGACTCCAACATCCTGGTGGAAACCGCAACCGCGCGTGACCCGCACCACTTCGCCGTGCTGATCGGTTTCGGCGCCTCTGCCGTTTATCCGTTCCTGGCGTATGAAGTGCTGGGCGACCTGATCCGTACCGGTGAAGTGCTGGGCGACCTCTACGAGGTGTTCAAGAACTACCGTAAAGGCATCACCAAGGGCCTGCTGAAGATCCTGTCGAAGATGGGTATCTCGACCATCACGTCGTACCGTGGCGCTCAACTGTTCGAAGCCATCGGCCTGTCCGAGGAAGTCTGCAACCTGAGCTTCAAGGGCGTACCGAGCCGCATCAAGGGTGCGCGTTTCGTCGATATCGAAGCCGAGCAGAAAGCCCTGGCCACCGAAGCCTGGAGCCCGCGCAAGCCGATCCAGCAGGGCGGCCTGCTGAAATTCGTCCACGGTGGCGAATATCACGCCTACAACCCGGACGTGGTCAACACCCTGCAAGCCGCTGTGCAGCAGGGCGACTACAGCAAGTTCAAGGAATACACATCGCTGGTGGACAACCGCCCGGTGTCGATGATCCGCGACCTGCTGAAAGTCAAAACCCTCGACACGCCATTGGATATCAGCGAGATCGAACCGCTGGAGTCGGTGCTCAAGCGCTTCGACTCCGCCGGTATCTCCCTGGGCGCCCTGTCGCCTGAAGCTCACGAAGCCCTGGCCGAAGCCATGAACCGCCTGGGTGCGCGTTCCAACTCCGGCGAAGGCGGCGAAGACCCGGCGCGCTACGGCACCATCAAGAGCTCGAAAATCAAGCAGGTTGCCACCGGCCGTTTCGGTGTGACTCCGGAATACCTGGTCAACGCTGAAGTGCTGCAGATCAAGGTCGCCCAGGGCGCCAAGCCAGGCGAGGGCGGTCAGCTGCCAGGGGGCAAGGTCAACGGTCTGATCGCCAAGCTGCGTTACGCAGTGCCGGGCGTGACCCTGATCTCGCCGCCACCGCACCACGACATCTACTCGATCGAAGACTTGTCGCAGCTGATTTTCGACTTGAAACAAGTCAACCCGAAGGCGCTGGTTTCCGTGAAGCTGGTAGCGGAAGCGGGCGTCGGCACCATCGCCGCCGGTGTGGCCAAGGCCTATGCGGACTTGATCACCATCTCCGGCTACGATGGCGGTACCGGTGCATCGCCGCTGACCTCGATCAAATACGCGGGCGCTCCGTGGGAACTCGGCCTGGCCGAAACCCACCAGACCCTGCGCGGCAACGACCTGCGCGGCAAAGTCCGGGTACAAACTGACGGCGGCCTGAAAACCGGCCTCGACGTGATCAAGGCGGCCATCCTTGGCGCTGAAAGCTTCGGCTTCGGCACTGCGCCAATGATCGCCCTGGGCTGCAAATACCTGCGCATCTGCCACCTGAACAACTGCGCCACCGGCGTCGCGACCCAGAACGAGAAGCTGCGCAAGGATCACTACATCGGTACCGTCGACATGGTGGTGAACTTCTTCACCTACGTCGCCGAAGAAACCCGTGAGTGGCTGGCCAAGCTGGGCGTGCGCTCCCTCGAAGAGCTGATCGGCCGTACCGATCTGCTGGAAGTCCTCGAAGGCCAGACCGCCAAGCAGCATCACCTCGACCTGACTCCGTTGCTGGGCAGCGATCACGTGCCGGCGGACAAGCCGCAGTTCTGCGGCGTGGAACGTAACCCGCCGTTCGACAAGGGTCTGCTGGCCGAGAAAATGGTCGACATGGCCACCTCGGCGATCAACGACAAGAGCGGCGCCGAATTCGCCCTGGATATCTGCAACTGCGACCGTTCCATCGGCGCGCGGATCTCCGGTGACATCGCCCGTAAGCACGGCAACCAGGGCATGGCTAACGCGCCGATTACGTTCCGCTTCAAAGGCACGGCCGGTCAGAGCTTCGGTGTGTGGAACGCCGGCGGCCTGAACATGTACCTGGAAGGTGACGCCAACGACTACGTCGGCAAGGGCATGACCGGCGGCAAGCTGGTGATCGTTCCGCCGAAGGGCAGCATCTACAAGACCCAGGACAGTGCCATCATCGGCAACACCTGTCTGTACGGCGCCACTGGCGGCAAGCTGTTCGCCGCCGGTACCGCGGGTGAGCGTTTTGCCGTGCGTAACTCCGGTGCCCACACCGTCGTGGAAGGCACTGGCGATCACTGCTGCGAGTACATGACCGGTGGTTTCGTCTGCGTCCTGGGCAAGACCGGTTATAACTTCGGCTCTGGCATGACCGGCGGTTTCGCCTACGTGCTCGACCAGGACAACACATTCGTTGACCGGGTCAACCACGAACTGGTGGAAATCCAGCGGATCAGCGGCGAGGCGATGGAAGCCTACCGTAGCCACCTGCAACGCGTGCTGAACGAGTACGTCGAGGAAACCGACAGCGAGTGGGGTCGTGAGCTCGCCGAGAACCTCGATGATTACGTGCGTCGTTTCTGGCTGGTCAAGCCCAAGGCTGCCAACCTGAAGTCGTTGCTTTCCAGCACCCGTGCCAACCCGCAGTGATATGCGCCTGAAGAGTTTGATGAGGTTTTAAAATGGCTGAACGTCTGAATAATGACTTCCAGTTCATCGAGGTCGGGCGCAAGGATCCGAAGAAGAAACTGTTGCGTCAACGCAAGAAAGAGTTCGTGGAAATCTACGAACCGTTCAAACCCCAGCAGTCGGCCGACCAGGCCCACCGCTGCCTGGGTTGCGGTAACCCGTATTGCGAATGGAAGTGCCCGGTGCACAACTTCATTCCCAACTGGCTGAAGCTGGTGGCCGAGGGCAACATCCTCCAGGCCGCCGAACTGTCGCACCAGACCAATACCCTGCCGGAAGTCTGCGGCCGGGTGTGCCCACAGGACCGTCTGTGCGAGGGTGCCTGCACCCTCAACGACGGCTTCGGCGCGGTGACCATCGGTTCGGTGGAGAAGTACATCACCGACACCGCGTTCGCCATGGGCTGGCGCCCGGACATGTCCAAGGTCAAGCCAACCGGCAAGCGTGTCGCGATCATCGGTGCGGGCCCGGCGGGCCTGGGCTGTGCCGACGTGCTGGTGCGCGGCGGCGTGACCCCGGTGGTGTTCGACAAGAACCCGGAAATCGGCGGTCTGCTGACCTTCGGCATCCCCGAGTTCAAGCTGGAAAAGACCGTGCTGAGCAATCGCCGCGAAGTCTTCACTGGCATGGGCATCCAGTTCCGCCTCAACACCGAGGTGGGCAAGGACGTGACCATGGAGCAACTGCTCGAAGAATACGATGCCGTATTCATGGGCATGGGCACCTACACCTACATGAAGGGCGGCTTCGCCGGTGAAGACCTGCCGGGCGTGTACGACGCGCTGGACTTCCTGATCGCCAACGTCAACCGCAACCTGGGCTTTGAAAAGTCGCCGGAAGATTTCGTCGACATGAAAGGCAAGAAGGTCGTGGTACTGGGCGGTGGCGACACGGCGATGGACTGCAACCGAACCTCGATCCGCCAGGGCGCCAAATCGGTGACCTGCGCCTATCGTCGTGACGAAGCGAACATGCCAGGCTCGCGCAAAGAGGTGAAGAACGCCAAGGAAGAAGGCGTGAAATTCCTCTACAACCGCCAGCCGATCGCCATCGTTGGCGAAGACAAGGTCGAAGGCGTGAAAGTGGTCGAGACCCGTCTCGGCGAACCGGACGCCCGTGGCCGTCGCAGCCCCGAGCCGATCCCGGGCTCCGAAGAGATCATCCCGGCCGACGCCGTGGTCATCGCCTTCGGTTTCCGCCCAAGCCCGGCGCCGTGGTTCGAGCAGTTCAGCATCCAGACCGACAGCCAGGGCCGCGTCGTCGCCCCGGAACAAGGCCAGTACAAGCACCAGACCAGCAACCCGAAAATCTTCGCCGGTGGCGATATGGTGCGCGGTTCCGACCTGGTGGTGACGGCGATCTTCGAAGGCCGTAATGCGGCTGAAGGGATTCTGGATTACCTGGGCGTCTGATCACTTCCTGAAGCTGGAATGCGGTCAAAATGTGGGAGCGGGCTTGCTCGCGAAGAGGGAGTGCCAGTCGACAGTTTTGTTGCCTGACACACCGCATTCGCGAGCAAGCCCGCTCCCACAGTTGTTTCGTGGCGTTACCAATGCCGCGTTTACAGCGCGACAAATTGACCCGATAGACAAAAGGCTGACCTGCATCCGTGCCTTTTACGTCCGGCTCTGAGAAAATGCCCGCACTTTTTTTCCGGATGCCGACATGACTGCCCTGAAGAACGACCGTTTCCTGCGCGCCCTGCTCAAGCAACCCGTAGACGTCACCCCCGTGTGGATGATGCGTCAGGCCGGTCGCTACCTGCCTGAATACCGCGCCAGCCGTGCCAAGGCCGGCGATTTCATGAGCCTGTGCATGAACCCGGCGTTCGCTTGCGAAGTCACGATGCAACCGCTCGACCGCTATCCGCAGCTGGACGCGGCGATCCTGTTCTCCGACATCCTGACCATTCCCGATGCCATGGGCCAAGGCCTGTACTTTGAAACCGGCGAAGGTCCGCGCTTCAGGAAAGTCGTCAGCACCTTGGCCGACATCGAGGCCCTGCCGATTCCTGATCCGCACAAAGACCTGGGCTATGTGATGGACGCGGTCAGCACCATCCGCCGCGAACTGAACGGCCGCGTGCCGCTGATCGGCTTCTCCGGCAGCCCGTGGACCCTGGCCACCTACATGGTCGAAGGCGGCTCGTCGAAAGACTACCGCAAGACCAAAACCATGCTCTACGACAACCCGCAAGCCTTGCACCTGCTGCTGGACAAGCTCGCGCAGACCGTCACCAGCTACCTCAACGGCCAGATCATGGCCGGTGCGCAAGCGGTGCAGATCTTCGACAGCTGGGGTGGCAGCCTCTCGGCGGCGGCGTACCAGGAATTCTCCCTGGCCTACATGAAGAAAATCGTCAGCGGCCTGATCCGCGAGCACGAAGGCCGCAAGGTGCCGGTCATCCTGTTCACCAAGAATGGTGGCCTGTGGCTGGAAAGCATCGCCGACGCTGGCGCGGATGCACTGGGCCTGGACTGGACCTGCGACATCGGCAGCGCCCGTGAACGTGTCGGCAGCAAAGTTGCCCTGCAAGGCAACATGGACCCAACCGTGCTTTACGCCAAGCCGGAAGCGATCCGCGCCGAAGTCGGACGCATCCTCGCCAGCTACGGCAAGGGCAGCGGCCATGTGTTCAATCTCGGCCATGGGATCACCCCGGAAGTCGATCCGGAACACGCCGGCGCCTTCCTGCGCGCGGTGCATGAGTTGTCGGCGCAGTATCACGAATAATTGCTTTAAGTTGTTTTAAAGCCCGTTCGGCCTGCTGCCTGACGGGCTTTTTTATATATTAAATTGTTCATCCTCAGTCAAATTGTTGCCTCTTGTAAGATTTTTTTCATTCTGTGTCAGATAAACAATTAAATGGAAAAGTCCTCGTGTAAGTAGCGATTTTCCCTACATATAAATCGATTTCATCCAAGTAGATTTACAGATCAGTGCTCACCATTGTTGAGCTCAATTGCATTTAACGGCGCAAGCAATACGCGCCCTGATCTTCGATAAGCAATCTGGAATTTATTGGATGAAAAGTACTTACTACAAGGGAAGTGCGTTGGCCGGCTGCACTTCTTCAATGATCCTGTTATCGGCAATATTGGTGTCACAAAGTGTTTCCGCGCATGGCTATCTGGAAGTACCGCCTTCCCGTGCACTGCTTTGCCAAAAAGGCGTGAATACCAATTGCGGTGGCGCCCAATACGAACCTCAAAGTGTCGGTGAAACCTTCAAGGGTTTTCCTTCGGGTGTTGGCGGCGCGCCTCTGCAAGGGCCGGTCGATGGCAAGATCCCGAGTGGTGGTCACTCGTTGTTCTCGGCGCTGGACGCCCAATCGGCCACCCGTTGGCAGATGACGGAAATCAAGGATCGCAACATCGATTTCCAGTGGCGCTACACGGCGGTGCATCCGGCCACCAAACATGAGTATTTCATCACCCGCAACGGCTGGAACCCGAACGAAGCACTCAAGCGGGCAACGTTCGAAAGCACGCCGTTCTGCACCATCGATGGCAGCAACCAGAGGCCGGAGTCGGGTGCCAAACACAACTGCAACATCCCCAACGACAAAACCGGTCAACACGTCATCCTGGCGATCTGGACGGTCGGTGATACCGATGCAGCTTTTTATAATGCCGCGGATGTGAACATCCTGGCCGAGCCGGAACTTCCGGGCGGTTGGTCTTCCGTGGGCAGTATCGCGCCGTCAACCTCGTTGCTGGTCGGTGACAAGGTCAAGGCCCGCGCGTTCACCGCTAATGGCGAAAGCCCCGACTACAGCGTTGAAATTTCCATCAATAGTGCAGAGGAAGGCGCGCCAAACAACTGGTCGTTCAAGTTGGCAGAAGCCATCAACAAGGCTCATGCCCTTATCCGTGCGGGCGTCCGAGATGAAAACGGCACGATCGAACCGGTCAAGGGCAACAACAGCGTGTATGCGCAAAAAGACAGCGGCGTAATACGCTACGAAGTGCAGTTGAAGATGCAGGAAGATGCTGCGGCTCGACTGTCGGTCGCTTCCCGGCAAGCTGAGTATCTGTTGGAAAAAGGTGTGGCCAGGATCGATTTCAGTATCCTTTCCAATCGCAAGATGAACGTCGAAGCGACGCTGTTCGATGAGGGCAACAAGCCGGTAGGCTCCACTTCCGCGCAAGCGGACAGCGGCTCGTCCTGGCTGGCCATCGATGTTCGCAGCAACCCCGGCAAGCACACCCTGACGCTGGTCGGCACGACCCTGGATGGCCGGACCATCCGCCAGGATACCCAGGTGACCCAACTGACCGGTGAAGGCGCCGGTGCCGACTACGACTTCGTGTTCCCGGAAGGCCTCAGCGAGTACACCGCCGGTACCAAGGTGTTGCAGCCGAAGACTAATGAAGTCTTTGAGTGCAAGCCATTCCCCGCGTCCGGTTATTGCAAGCAGTACAGCCCGTCTGCCAATGGTTTCGAACCTGGTACTGGCATCGGTCCGCATTGGCACATGGCCTGGGACAAACTCTAAGTCCCTCGCAGTACTTCAGGTGACCTGAAAAGGTTGCCTGAAGCTTCACTTTTTTATCGAGTTGCGAATGACGGTTTCGGGTTATCGAACGGCTCGAGTGAGCCACTCGTGAAGAATTCGGGGAAGGTGATGAGTCGTCTTGGCCTGCTGGTCATGCCGCTGGGTTATGCAGCGCTGCTGATCTGGCAGGAGTGGCACTTTCGTGAGCGCCTCGCCTCGCCGCCGCTGCCGGTGGTGGCGCCAGCCTCTGTTCCCGCCCCTGTAGCGCTGGATGCTACTGCGGTGGCAGCGGTGCTGGGGCTGACGCAAGGCACCTCATTGCTGGCCAGTGCCGAGCCGCTGACCTTGCAGGCCAGTTTTATCCTCAGCAGCGGTTTGTCCAAAGCGTTGCTCGCCGATGCCCAAGGCTCGCGTATGTACCTGGTGGGCGAACGCTTGCCCGGTGGCAGCGTCCTGCGTCGCGTCGAAGCCAATCAAGTGGTGCTGTGGAACAAGGGGCGGGAAGAGCGATTAACGCTGCAACCGCCTGTCGCGCGCTTCCTTCGCCGACTCGGGTCGCCAGGCGACGGCCAGGCTTCGGCTATTTCTACGCGTTATCTACGCCCGGTTTCCGGGCCGTCAGAGTGATCAACATCATGAACTGTTTTATTGGCGTGCAGGCCTTGCGCTCCATGCTTGTACTTGTCGTTCTGGCGAGCCTGGCCTTGTCGGGTACGTCGCAGGCGGCGCAAGAAAAGTGGCAGCTGGCGATGAACAACGCCGAGCTGCGCGACATCGTCGAAGAGATCTCCGGCATTTTGGGAACCACCGTGGTGCTTGATCCCAGGGTCTCCGGACGCATCACCGTCATGTCTCAACAAGCCCTTGATCGCGAAGGCGTCCGCCGCTTGTTCTACGGGGTGCTCGACGCCCACAACTTCACGGTGATCGATGAAGGTGACCGGATCCTGATCACGCCAGTAACCGAAGCCAGGACGCGCGCCGGCACCAGCCCTGCAAAAAACGCAACGCCCTCGCAATTTGTCACCCGGGTGATCGAGCTCAATAACAGCAGTGCCGCCGACATCGCCGGGCTGGTCCGGCCATTGGTCTCGGCCAACGGTTATGTCGGGCCATCCGTGTCGGCCAATGCGGTGGTGGTCACGGAGACGGCGGCCAACGCGCATCGCATCGTCCAGGTCATCCGCCAGCTGGACTCCGGACAAGGCAACATGCACGCGGTGGTGCAATTGCGCCACGCCCGGGCCAGTGACGTGGCCCCCGTGATGGAAGCTTCCCTGGGCAAGCGCACTCCCGAGAGCGCGATCCAGGTATTGGCCGACAGCAGAACCAACCGCCTGATCCTGATTGGCCCGTCAGCCGTTCGCCAACGCTTGGCCGAGTTGGCACGCGGTCTCGATGTTCCTGCCACGGCGACTGCGGACAATGCCCGGGTGATCCGCCTGCGTCACAGCGATGCCAAGCAATTGGCGGAAATTCTGGAAAGCATGGGACAAGGCCGAAAAGCGCCTCCAGCCCTTGGCAGCAGCAAGGACACAGCGCCTGGCACGGCCTTCATGATCAAGGCCGACGAAAGCCAGAATGCGCTGGTGCTGATCGCCGAGCCGGAGCAGGTCAGGACCATCGAAAGCATCGTGCGCCAGTTGGACCAGCCGCGCGCGCAGGTGCTGATCCATGCCGCCATCGTCGAGATTTCCGGGGACATCGCCGAGGCCGTTGGCGTGCAATGGGGCTTTAGTACGGGGGATGCGAAAGGCTTCATCAATTTTCCCGGCACCGATATCCCGATTGTTGGCGGCCTGAATTTCGACGAGAAAAAATCCGCACCCGAAGGCGCGATTTTGCGCCTGGGCAGTGATCGCTTTGGCGCGTTGATTTCGGCCCTGGCCAGCAACACACACAGCAACCTGCTTTCTACACCAAGCCTGTTGACCCTGGACAACCAGGAAGCGCACATCATCGTCGGCCAGAACGTCCCGTTCAAGACCGGCTCCTACGCCACCAACAGCAACGGTGCGGACAATCCGTTCACCACCGTCGAACGCAAGGACGTGGGCATCAGCCTGAAGATCAAGCCTTACATCAACGAAGGTTCGACGCTGCGGCTGGAGGTCGAGCAGGAAGTGTCGGACATCGCGCCCTCGGTATCAGGCATCGACTCTTCGGACCTGATCACCAACAAGCGCGCCCTCAAGAGCACCATCCTGGCCGACGATGGCGAAATCATCGTGATTGGCGGGTTGATCAGGGACAGCGTCAGGACCCAGAAAAGCGGGGTGCCGCTGCTGCGGGATATTCCCTACCTGGGCGCTCTGTTTCGCTGGAACCGGGACACCCAGAGCAAAAGCAATCTCATGGTGTTCCTGCGGCCCACGATCGTTCGTAGCAAGGAGGACCTGAGCGGCATCAGCCAGCAACGTTACAACGCGCTGCGCGATTTGAGCCAGTCCGGCGCGCTGGATAACAACTCGTTGCTGTTGCCGGCGGATTCACGTCAGCTGTTCGAACCGGTTTCCGATGCGCCGATGTTCGACCTGCGCAAGCCGGCGCCGAACACGCCATGACCCAACTGCCCTTTGGTTTCGCCCGTCGGTTCGGTGTGCTGCTGGAGTGCGAAGGCGGCGAATCGAGCCTCGCGGTGCGGGCCGATACGCCGCTCACCGCTTTGGCGGAAGCCCGCCGGGTATGTGCTCGCGAGCTGCCGCTGCGGGTGCTGGCCCCCGAGGTATTTGCCACACGCCTGGAAGCCGCCTACCGCGAGGGCCAGAGTGCCGCCGAGCAGGTGGCCCAAGGGCTCGACGAAGAGCTGGACCTGCTCAGCCTGGTGGACAAGGTGCCGCAAACCGCTGATCTGCTGGAACAGCAGGGCGACGCGCCGATCATCCGCTTGATCAATGCGCTGCTCAGCGAGGCCATGCGCGAGCACGCCTCCGATGTGCATCTGGAAACCTTCGAGCAGTACCTGTCGGTGCGCATGCGGGTCGACGGGCAATTACGGGAAATGCTCCGGCCTCGACGCGAATTGGCGACGCTGCTGGTGTCGCGCATCAAGGTCATGGCGCGCCTGGATATCGCTGAAAAACGCGTGCCCCAGGATGGCCGGATGGCCTTGCGCCTGGCCGGGCATGAAGTCGATGTGCGGGTCTCGACCCTGCCCTCGGCACACGGCGAACGGGTGGTACTGCGCTTGCTCGACAAACAGGCCGGGCGCCTTGAGTTGTCGCGCCTGGGCATGCCGGAGGACATCCTGCGCGACCTGCGTCACTTGCTGGGCAAACCCCACGGCATTCTGCTGGTGACCGGGCCCACCGGTTCCGGCAAGACCACCAGCCTGTACGCCGCGCTCAACAGTCTGAACGACCAGACCCGCAACATCCTCACGGTCGAAGATCCCATTGAGTACCACCTGCCGGGCGTGGGGCAGATGCCGGTCAACCCGAAAGTCGACATGACCTTTGCCCGGGGCTTGCGGGCGATCCTGCGCCAGGATCCGGACGTGGTGATGGTCGGCGAAATCCGGGACCGCGAGACCGCTGAAATTGCCGTGCAGGCTTCCCTGACCGGTCACCTGGTGCTCTCGACGCTGCACACCAACAGTGCGGTCGGCGCGGTGACGCGCCTGATAGACATGGGGGTCGATGCCTACCTGCTGGCTTCGTCGCTGGTGGGGGTTTTGGCCCAGCGATTACTGCGCACCTTATGCCCTCATTGCAAGGCGCCTTATAGCGCGGATGCGAATGCCTGCCAGCGTCTGGGGCTGGGCGCATCACCGCTGCGGCTATTCCGCGCCGTGGGCTGTGAGCAGTGTCAGCACGGTTATCGCGGGCGCGTTGGCATCTATGAACTGATCAGCGTGACCCCGGCAGTGGCCGCGCTGATTCACCAGGGCGCCAGTGAACAGGCCATGGCCAACGAGGCGCGCCAGATGTCGCGCAGTCTGTTCCAGGACGGTCGCCAACGGGTGCTGGACGGGCTGACCAGTCTCGACGAGCTGCTGCGCGTGACTCGGGAGGACTAGTCAGTGCCGACATTCGATTACCGCGCCGAGGACGATCAGGGCAGGCGGCGCAAGGGGCGGCTGGAGGCCGATAATCCCCGGCATGCGCGGCAACTGTTGCGTGAGCGCGGGTTGTGGCCGCGCGACATAAAGGAAATCCGCGTCGCTGCTGGCGACAACAGGCCTGGACGGTTGAGCGCCGCCGATCTGGCACTGCTGACGCTGCAGTTGTCCACGCTGGTGCAGGCCGGTTTGCCCCTGGAAGAGTCCCTTGAGGCCGTGGCTAAACAGAGTGCCAAGCGCCGGGTTGCCAGTTTGCTCTCAGCGGTCAGGAGCCGGGTCATGGAAGGTCATGCCTTGGCCACTGCATTGGAGCAGTTTCCCAAGGCGTTCCCCGAACTGTTCCGCGCCACCGTGGCCGCCGGTGAGCGTTCCGGTCATCTGGGCCATGTACTGGAGCAATTGGCCGCGTATACCCAGGCCCGCCAGGCCTCACGGCAAAAAATCCAGATGGCGCTGGTGTACCCGTTGATCCTGATGTTGGCAAGCGTAGTCATCGTTGGCTTTCTGCTCGGCTACGTGGTGCCGGACGTGGTGAAGATTTTCGTCGACAGTGGCCAGGCGTTGCCGTGGTTGACTCGGGCGTTGATCCGCACCAGTGACGGCTTGCGCCACCATGGCCTGTTGTTGATCGCCGCGCTGGCGCTGTTGATCGCCCTCTGGCGCTGGAGTTTGAGGCAACAGGCCTGGCGCCTGCGCTGGCATCGCCTGGCGTTGAACCTGCCGGTCTGTGGCGACGTGCTGCGCGCGATGGAAGCCGCACGATTTGCCAGCACCCTGGCCATCCTCGGCAAAAGCGCCGTGCCCCTGGTCGATGCACTGGAAATCGCCGCTGCGGTGATCGGCAACCTGACCATCCGCGCGCGCATGGCCGATGTCGCCCGCTCGGTCCGCGAGGGTGGAACCCTGACCCATGGCCTGGAACTGAGCGGCGACATTCCGCCGATGATGCTGCACATGATCGCCAGTGGTGAACGGGCGGGCGAACTCGATCGTATGCTGGCCCGTGCCGCCGAACAACAGGAAAGCAGTCTGGCAGCGCGCATTGCCCTGGTGGTGAGCCTTTTCGAGCCGGCCATGCTCGTGCTGATGGGCGGCGTCGTGCTGCTGATCGTCCTGGCCATTCTGCTTCCGATTCTCAGCCTCAACCAATTGGTGAATTGACCCATGAATGCTCTGCGTCACAGAACGTCCCAGCACGGTTTTACCCTGATCGAGATCATGGTGGTGGTGGTCATCATCGGCATCCTGGGGGCCATCGTGGTGCCGCAGTTCATGAGCCGTCCCGATCAGGCCAAGGTCACCGCCGCCAGAGTCGATCTACAGGCCATCGGCACCGCCCTGGAAATGTATCGCCTCGACAACTTCCACTACCCCTCCACGCAACAAGGGCTGGAGGCCTTGAGCAAACGTCCTTCCGGGGTGCCGACACCGCGGAGCTGGAACCCGCAGGGTTACCTGAAAAGCTTGCCCGTTGACCCGTGGGGCACGCCCTATCAGTACCTCAATCCCGGCGTGAAATCGGACGATGGCGGCTATGACCTGTATTCCCTTGGCTCCGATGGCGTAGCGGGTGGCGAGGGGCACGCGTCGGAAATCGGCAACTGGGGTGGTTGAAGCATGCCACGCCGATGTCGGGGATTTACCTTGCTGGAAATGATGATCGTGATCGTCGTGATCGGCGTGCTGGTGGGCATGGTGAGTCTGGCTGCTGGCGTTAATCCGGCTCAGCAAGCCAGGCAGGAAGCGGGTGCGCTTGCTGGTTTCATACGCCAACTGCGTGAACAGGCAGTGCTCGAGGGGCGGGAATACGGTGTGCGACTGAGCGTCGAAGGATACCGGGCAATGCGCCTCGATGGGCGTGGCTGGGAGCCGCTGGCAGCCTTCTACCGATGGCCCGACGGCTTGCGCCTGAGCCTTGAACAGGAGGGCTATTCCATGAGCCTGGGCGCTGATGCCGGTCAACCCCAGATTCAGCTGTACAGCAGCGATGAAACCAGCACCTTCTCCCTGACGTTTGCTGGCAAAGACAGAGTCTGGGCGAGCCTGTCCAGCGATGGCGTCGGCGAGGTCATGATCGATGACTGAGCCATCGCGCATGGGTGGCTTCACCTTGCTTGAAGTCATGGTGGCCCTGGCGATTTTCGCAACCTTGGCCACCGCCGTGCTGTCCGCCAGCCAATACGTGGTGAGACAGGCGGGCGCTGCCGAGGAGCGCCTTCTCGCGGCCTGGGTGGCGGACAACCAACTGAACGAGTTGCGCCTGCAATCGTCCCCGGTGATTTCACAGTCCCAACGGGTGGTGAGCATGGGAGATCGCGACTGGGTTGTACGTCAATCCGTACGTATGGCGAGTGATCCGCATGGGTTGGCGGTCGAGGTCGAGGTCGGCCTTGCCGGTCGTGACCACAGCCTGTTCCGCGCCACCGGCTGGATGGCCAATCGGCATGAATGAGCAGGGCGGATTCACCCTGCTGGAACTGGTTATTGCCATTGCGATTTTCGCATTGCTGGGGCTGGCCAGCTGGACGCTGTTCGACAGTGTGGTGCGCGTGCAGCAGGGCACCCAGAGCCACGAACGAGAACTCAGAAAGCTGCAACGCGCCGTGGCAGTGATCGAACGCGACCTGCTGCACATCGCCCAACAGCCTGTGGTGCCTGACCCGACGCAGCTGCAACTGGTGCGCAGCAATTGGCGTAATCCACTGGACTTGCCACGCAGTGAGCGCCAGGTGCTGACCTATCGACTCGACAACGGCGTGCTGTGGCGCGACAGCCGGGCAGAAGGGGCGCAGAGCGTACAGCGACAGAAACTGCTGGACGATGTTCGAGACCTGCGTTGGCGCCTGTACGACAGTCAGGTCGGCTGGCGCGGTGATTGGCCGACCGGGCCGAACCAGAAGGCGCCCCTGGCGGTGGAAATGCAGGTGTCGGCAGGGCGTTTCGAAGCGATACGCCGAGTGCTGTCATTGCCGGGGTCATTTCCATGAGGGCCAATCAACGCGGCGTTGCATTGATCAGTGTGTTGCTGGTCATGAGCCTGGCGCTGTTGATCATCGGCGGCATGCTGCGCAGCCATCGCGCGTTACTGCAAAGCACCGGGCAACAGCTGCAGCAGATGCACCTGCGGCAACTTGGCGTCGCCGGGGAAGCCTGGGGCCTGGGCTTGCTCAAGGCCCAGCAAAAAGATAGCGACCCGATTGCCCAGCCATCCAGCGCTTTCGCTATTGAAGACGCGCAGATCCTTGTCGATATCGAGGACCTGGCCGGGCGCTTCAACGTCAATGCCCTGTTGATTCAGGGCCAGATCGACCAAGTCACGCTCAATCGCTGGATACGTTTGCTGGTGCTGCTCGAACTGCCGCCGTTGCAACTGGAGCAAGTGGGGGCGTTGCGCGAGCTCAGCCAATTGCGACTGCTTCCGGGTGTCGACGGTGAGTTGTTGAGTCGCCTGGCGCCCTGGGTCGCGCTGTTGCCGGTAGAGGCCGCGACGAACATCAACACGGCACCGGCGCTGGTGTTGCGCACGCTCGACGGTGTCGAGAGTACAACGGCCGAAGCCCTGATACGCCAGCGTGCCGCGGCAAGCTGGCCAAGCGTTCAAGCCTTTACCCAGGACCCGCTGTTATCCGGCTTGGGCTTGAGCAGCCATGGCCTGGGCGTTGACAGCCGCTGGTACCGGATCACCGTGCAAGTGACTCAGGGCCAGGGCCATCTGCGTCTGGCCACCGATGTCGAACGCGACCCGAAGACGCGACAACTGAACATCCTGCAACGGCGTGTCCTACCCTCGACCCTCAACGAGATACCGCAATGAAAACCTGGCTTTACCTGACGGCCGAAGGCTTGGCCCTGCCCACGCTCGCCTGGCCTTGTTGCCTATGGACCTCGACCGGCGAACGGCAGCTCTTGCCCTTGGACCAAGCGGCACAGGCACTGGTTGGGCAGGAGGTCGATGTGTTGCTGCCCATGGAGCTGTGCAGTTGGTTAATCAGTGATCCATGGCCGTCCAGGCGCCAGCCTGATGCCCAAGCCATCGCCTTCGCCGTCGAAGAGCAACTGAGCGAAGCCCTGGAAAAGCTGCACCTGAGCACCGGTGCGCGCGATGCACAAGGTCGCTACCCGGTGATGGTGATCGACCGCGAACGATTCGCCGACGTGCTCGCGCTGCTTGCCGGAGTGGGTGTTGTAGTGCGATCCGTGTTTGTCGATGCCGATGTGTTGCCCCGTGACCAGGCGCTCGGTATCCGCTGGTTTGGCCGCTGGTTGCTCGGGGGCGGCTTGCCGGCTCGCCTGACCTTGTCGGATGAGGATTTGCTGGCGCTCAAGCCGGGCTTGCCCATGGACGTGCAGTGGCGCGATGAGCGTCAGGACTGCCCTGATTTCGATCAATGGCTGGCCTCGGTGCATGGACAGGCAATCAATCTGTTGCACGGTGATTTCGCTGCGCGTCGCAAGCGCCTGCCCTGGCGGCTCGGCGGGCTGGTCGTACTGGCGCTGTTGCTGCTCGACTGGGGCGCCAGTGCGGCACGTATCGGTTTTCTCGAAAACCAGACCCGTCAGCTCTACAGCCGCAACGAGCAGCAATTCAAGGCGTTTTACCCGGACCAGACCCGCATCGTTGACCTGGGGTTACAACTCAAGGCCTTGCAAAGCCCGAATGCGGCCTCCCAGGATGGTCATATCGCCGGGCTGGTCAAGCTCGTCGAGCAAGTCATCGGTGCCAGCAACGTCGATGTCCAGCGCATTGAGTTTCGCGAAAGCGATGGCTGGAAAGTCCAGCTGACCGCCAACAGCTTTACCGAACTGGAGTTACTGCGCGAGCGTGGCCGTCAGCAAGGTTTGCCTGTGCGACTCGACAGCGCGAGCAAGGAAGGCGATCGGGTGCGGGCGACCCTGACCCTGGAGCAAGGCGCATGACTCTGAATGGTTTAATCCCATGGCTGGCGCTCCTGCAGCGCTGGCAACGCCTGTCGCTGCGCGAACGTCGGCTGTTGCTGATGTTGGGGGTGTTTGTCTTTGGCGTCGCGGCATTCAGCCTGATCTGGCAACCGACGCAGCAGCGCCTTGCGACTGCCGAGCGTCAGTACCATCAGCAACTGGCACTGGCGGCGCAACTGCAGCTGGCGCGTCCGCGCAGCACACGCGAACCTGTCACCCAGCCGCTGTCGCTGCACGTCAGTGAAAGCGCCACCGCGGCGGGGCTGGAACTGCATCAGGTCAACACCGACGGCGATCAGTTGCGCCTCAGTCTCAGCGGTGATGCCAAGGCCTTGCTGGCCTGGCTGGACCGCATCGAACGCAATGGCACCGTGTTGCAATCCTTGACCCTGGAAAAGCGCAACACGGTGCTGGAGGCGCGGATGGTACTCAGATAGTCGCGCCGGCTCCCGGCAGCGGCGGCAACTTCGCCAGTTTCAACGCCACCAGCAACGCCACCACCAGCAGCCCACCAATGAACAGACCGATGCCATTCCAGCCGCCCAGGTGCCAGAACACGCCGCCCGCCGTACCGGCAATGCTCCCCCCGGCGTAGTAGCAGAACAGGTACAAGGACGATGCCTGGCCCTTGGCCTTGATGGCACGGCGGCCGATCCAGCTGCTGGCGACCGAGTGGGCGCCGAAGAAACCGAACGTGAAGATCAGCATGCCGATGATCACCAGCGGCAATGGCGTGAACATCGTCAGGGCGAGACCGCCGAGCATCAGCGCGATCGTGCTCCAGAGCACTTTGCGGCGGCCGAGCCGGTCGGCCAGCGAGCCGATTTTCGCCGAGCTGTAGATACCCGAGAGGTACACCACCGAGAGCAGTCCGACGAAGGCCTGTTCCATGTGATAGGGCTCGGCCAGCAGGCGGTAGCCGACGTAGTTGAACAAGGTGACGAACGCCCCCATCAGCACAAAGGCTTCGAGGAACAGCAGCGGCAGGCCGGCGTCGCGAAAGTGCATGGTGAAACCGTCGACCAGGCTGCGCGGGTGCAGTGAGCGGGGGCGGAAGTTGCGTGATTCGGGGAGGATTTTCCAGAACACCGCTGCCGCCATCAGCGCCAGACCGCCGATCACCAGCATTGCCGTGTGCCAGCTGACGAAGTCGATCAGTACGCCGGTGATAAGACGCCCGCTCATCCCGCCAATGGCATTGCCGCCGATGTACAGGCCCATGGCGAGGCCGATGTGCTGCGGGTGAATCTCTTCGCTCAAATAGGTCATCGCCACCGCTGCCAGCCCGCTCAACGACAAACCGATCAACGCGCGCATGACCAGCACGCCGTGCCAGCTCGGCATCATCGCGCTGGCCATGGTGCACAGTGCGGCGGCAAACAGTGCCGCCACCATCACCGGTTTGCGGCCGATGCGGTCGGATATGGGGCCCGTGATCAGCAGGCCGATGGCAAGCATGCCTGTAGCCACCGACAGGATCAGGCTGCTCTGCGCCGCGTTGATGGAATATTCGTGGGACAACAGCGGCATCATCGGCTGCACGCAGTAGAGCAGGGCGAAGGTGGCGAAGCCGCCGCAGAACAGCGCCAGTACCGTGCGCATGAACGCAGGCGTGCCTTTTTCGATGTAGATCTCCGCCAGCTCGGCGACGACTTCGCCCTGTGCGGCAGGTGGAACTTCATGGGCGAGTGGAGCAACAGCAGTTTTCACGGTGGACCTCGGAGGAGCGCAGCCGGTCAGGCAATGAAAAAAGCATATAGCCGGCTAATGATTCAATCCAATATATTGTTCGACCTGTTTGATAGCTTTAACGACCTAATGGGGTGTTCATGGAATTGCGTCATCTGCGCTACTTCATCGCCGTCGCCGAAGAACTGCACTTCGGCCGCGCCGCGCAGGTGCTTGGCATCTCGCAACCGCCGCTGAGCCAGCAGATTCAGGCGTTGGAGCAGGAAGTCGGCGCACGCTTGTTCGAACGTACCAATCGTCGGGTCGAGCTGAGCGAGGCTGGTCGGCTGTTCCTGGAAGAGGCGCGGTTGGTGCTGGCGCAAGTGGACAAGGCGGCGGATGTCGCGCGGCGGGCACAGCTGGGCGAGCTGGGCGAACTGAAAATCGGCTTCACCTCTTCGGCACCGTTCAACTCGACCATTCCCCAGGCGATTTTTTCATTTCGCCAGCGTTTTCCGGCAGTGCACCTGAACCTACGGGAAATGAGCAGTACCCAGGTGGCCGATGCGCTGGTGGATGAGTCGATCGAAGTCGGCATCATGCGCCCGCTCGGGCTGCCCGATTCGCTCAGTGTGGTCGAGCTGATGCGCGAACCGCTGGTCGCCGTTCTCAGCTCAAAGCATCCATTGGCCAATGGCAGTGAAGACGGCTTGTTTCTGTCAGCACTGGCCCTCGAACCCTTCGTGTTCTTCCCGCGCAGCTACGGCAGCGGCCTGTACGCGCAACTGCTAAGCCTGGCCCGGGACGCCGGTTTCAGCCCGCACTTCGCCCAGGAGGCCGGCGAGGCGATGACCATCATCGGGCTGGTAGCGGCGGGGCTCGGTGTTTCGGTGCTGCCGGCGTCTTACCAGCGCATGCGCATCGACGGCGTGGTCTATCGGCCGCTGCTCGATCCAGCGGCGGTGTCGGCGGTGTGGCTGGTGCAGCGCAAGGACCAGAAATCGCCGATGGCTCGGGCGTTTGTCGAACTGCTCACACGCAAGGTTGAACCGCTGTAGGAGCGAGCTTGCTCGCGATGAACCAAAGCACACTGCGTGCACCCAGGAACCCCACGTCATCGTTAACGACCATCGCGAGCAGGCTCGCTCCCACAGGCTCAGATTTTTCGCCGCTGCTTGTGGGACATTTCTGAACTATCCCGGAGGGGCTACAGCGCCTTGCGGCGTTGCCTACAACTACTCCAGAATCGGCCGGCTTGTGCGTTTTGAGGGCCATCGGTAGCTTGAACCGGGTCACTGATTGTCAGTGATCGGGTTTAGTAGCCCGTTGTTTATACGAAACGCATTGGCGCTCCCGATAGGCAGGTATGCCAATACCTGCCCTTGACGGTAGCTGTGCGCAGGGCGCCTTTGGGCGCGCCGGTTCGTGTAACCCGGTCTACTAACCTGCGTACAGCTGCCACCCTTTCATCAGTAGCGATTCGGTGTGGCCCCCACTGTCAGGACGCTGAATCATGACCAATACCTCAAACCCACCGGATTCCGACCCAGACACTCCACACCAACCCAGCAATATCTTCCTCATCGCCCCCGAAATTGACAACCACACCCTGCTGGAATACGCCTGCGTTTCACTGGCATCAGCCAATGTCATGGCGAGCGACTTCGCGAGGAGCCTGAACGCCACGCAGAGCCACACACTGCTGGGGATTCAGCAATCGATCATGCTGGGGGAACTGGCGGTGAATCGGGTCCTGGATAACCTCGATCCACCCTGAAAAAACCATATTGCACGTTAGAAAAGATCGCAGCCTGCGGCAGCTCCTACAGGTGTACACCATTCCCTGTAGGAGCT
>NZ_JAXDEO010000059.1:0-34185 GCF_035064975.1 Pseudomonas sp. YuFO20 | reverse complement strand
GCAGCCTGCGGCAGCTCCTACAAGGTGAACGTATTCCCATGTAGGAGCTGCCGCAGGCTGCGATCTTTTAACGTATTTGATGTTTGTGGAGCAGGCGGTAAAAGGTCGGCCTGGAGATGCCCAGCACCTTGGCGGCAATACTCAGGTTATCGCTATGACGGTTGAGTACATCACACAGGGCCTGGCGCTCTGCCCGGTGCTTGTAGTCTTCCAGCGTGCCCATTGGCGCGGCAATGGCGTGGTGGCTGATCAGCCCGAGGTCTCGCGCTTCGATCTGCCTGCCTTCGGCCAGCACCAGGCCGCGACGTACCCGGTTGGCCAGCTCGCGAACATTGCCCGGCCAGTCGTGTTTGCCCATGGCAATCAAGGCGTCTTCACTGAAGCTGCGCGGGCGGCGGCCGGTTTCATGGCTGTAGAAATGGGAAAAGTGGTTGGCCAGCATCGACAGGTCGCCATTACGCTCACGCAGGGGCGCAGTCACGACTTGCAAGACGTTCAGGCGGTAATACAGGTCTTCGCGAAAGCCTTTCTTCTCGATCGCCGCCTCCAGATCGACATGGGTTGCCGCCAACACCCGTACATCCACGGGGATCGGCTGGCTACCGCCAACCCGTTCGATGTGTTTTTCCTGGAGGAAGCGCAACAGGCTCGCCTGCAACTCAAGGGGCAGATCGCCGATCTCGTCGAGAAACAGCGTGCCGCCGTGAGCCGCTTCGATCCGCCCGACCTTGCGTTGATGGGCGCCGGTAAAGGCCCCCTTCTCATGGCCAAACAGTTCGGACTGGATCAGGTGCTCGGGAATCGCCCCGCAGTTGATCGCGACAAAGGGTTTGCTGTGGCGCAGGGATTGCCGATGCAGCGTACGGGCCACCAGCTCCTTGCCTGTGCCGCTTTCACCGCGAATCAACACCGGCGACTCGGTGGGCGCCAGCTTGCTCAACAGCTTGCGCAGTTCGCGGATGGGTTTGCTGTCCCCCAGCAGTTCGTGCTCGGGCTGATCGATGTGCACCGTGCCCTGCCCTCGCAGGCGCGCCATGCCAAAGGCCCGACCCAGCGTCACCTGGACCCTGGAGACATCGAACGGCAAGGTATGAAAATCGAAAAACCACTCGCAGACGAAGTCCCCGACATTCTGAAGCCGCAGAACGTCCTGGTTGAGCACGGCGATCCACTCGGTACCGCTGCGGCTGATCACCTCCTTGACCGTATCCGGGTGCTCGAGGTGAAAGGGCTGCAGTCGTAACAAGCCCACGTCACAGCTACGATCGGCGGCGTTGTCCAGCGAGCAGCTGTCAACATCCCAACCCACGGAGCGTAATCCAGGTAACAGGCGATGGCAGTCGTCGCAGGGATCAACCACTAATAGACGTCGTAACGCAGGCGCTTCGCTCATGTGATTTCCTTGACGCCAAATTTTAGGATTTTTTATTAAAAACAGTCATTTGGCGAACCTGGCTGTAACGTTAGCAAGAATTTGACGGGCGCTTGTACCGATTGACTATAGGCCTGCTGCGCAAAGCGTTATAAGAAACGGGATTTTCCAGCGACCTGACGAATGTTTCCTTTCATCAAGCTTTCAACACGCGCCCGATTTACAGGGATATACAAGAAAGTTGAAATTTCTTCTGATTGTGTGTGACCTGAACCCGGGTTGCGCGCATCAGTACAAGTAACCAGCCGAACGGTATAAGCCCAACCGACGGCAATTGACTTGATTGGGCCTACAGAGAGACGACCTATGAACGCCCCGCTCCGTGTCAACGAAGCTCTGCTGATAGCCGATCGCGCATTTAAACCGTTCAAATGCGTGGCCTGGGCCCCACAGGACGGGAATGGCGAACTGACCCTGACCGTTATCGACCGCACCAGTAACAAAATAGGGCGCAAACAGATCCCGAGCAGCGCCTACAGCGATCCGGCGCAGCTTGAAAGCTTGCTGGAACAGGCCCGCGCCGAATTGAGCGAAGAAGGCTACACGCTGCAATCCTGGTCGATGCCACAATAATTGTATTGCGGATTACTCCGGGGTAATCCGCGCCTTCCCACTGTTGTTAGTTAGTGGTCTTTTCATGCAAAGTGCACTCGAGACGCTTTCTTACTTGAACTTCGGCGTGCTCCGGACTCTTTGCTGGCTTGGCTTTGGTTCGAAAAGACAGTGTTGTGGCACACAACGACCCTCCGCCTGTTAGTTCTGACAGTTGTGCAATCAATCATTCAGGGATTGAATAATCTCTTAACAGTCGCCACCCCCAACTTCTGGATCAGGACGACTCGCAAGGAGATGCGTGCATGTCAATCCAGTCCGTTCTGGCTTTCCCCGCAACCGTCCAGCCTGCCGGAAAGCTCGACCCCAACTTCGCTGCCAAAGGCACCACCCAGGTGTATTTCTTTGGCAGTACTTCAAGCCTGGCCAATGACATCGCGATTGACTCACAGGGTCGTTTGCTGGTGGCGGCAAAGGTCACAATGCCTGGCGGCAGCCGCTTTGGCCTGGCGCGTTTGCTGAAGGACGGTTCGGCGGACCTGGCCTTTGGCAGACAAGGCAGTGTCATCGGCCAATTCGAACCGGGTTTCGAGGCCATGGCGGGCAAGGTGCAGGTGCTGCCCGATGGAAACATCCTGATCGCTGGCCTGCAATACGAAAGCGAGCACCGCACGCTTCCGGCACTGGCACTGTTCGACCCGCAGGGTCAACCGGTCCAACGGTTTGGCGACAATGGCCGCTGCGTGGTGCGCTTGCCAGGCCATTTGTCCCGGGGCATGCGCGATGTCTGGCTGCCTCCGGGCGTACCGGGCGCCGAGGCCTGCAGTGTCGACGTGCAGGAGGACGGTCGAATACTGCTGGTGGCCAATCATCACTTCGAACTGGCCGATCATGCTGCCATGCTGATACGTCTGGACGCCAATGGCTCGCTGGACAGCAGCTTCAATGGCCGTGGTTTTGTCATGGTCAGGCACCTGCTGATGAATACCTGGCTCAGCAACGTGACGGTGCAACGGGACGGTCGCATCCTGGTGGCTGGCTCGATCAATTTTCCGCAGGAAGGCCTGGTGGCCCGCTACAACCCCGATGGCAGCCTCGACAGCAGTTTCGCCCTGGACGGCTACATGAGCTTCACGGCGAACGGGCAAGGTGCCCAGGTCAGTCAAATCGTCCAGCAGGACAATGGCGACATCCAGTGTTTTGGCAGCAGCCGCGACCCCATGCGCTGCCTGGCCCTGAAACTGCACCTCAATGGTCGCCCGGATCATCACTGCAACGGCGGCCAGGCGCATTTGCTGGAGATCGGCCACAACGGCTGCCAGTGGACCGCCGCGCAAATGCAACCGGACGGCAGCGTAGTGACCGCCGGCGCCACCATTGGCGGCGTCGAGGCCGACTTTGTATTGGGGCGATACCTGCCAGGCGGGCAACTCGACAGCGATTTCGGCAACGGCAGTGGATGGCTGCGCACCCGTCTGGGCCGCAGTCTCGATACGGCCACTTCCGTCGCGGTACAGGACGACGGTAACGTCCTCGTCGGCGGCTATTCGCTGGACGGCAACTATCGGGCGATCGTCGCACGCTACCTGGTCTGATTCGATGGATTTTTCCTACGCTTGATCTTCTTTCCGGCTTACGGCAACTTGCGCGCTTCTTAATACAAGGAGTAGCCGATGTCCGGTTCGATGGTCCAGGCGTTCGCGCACAATTTTCTCGGCAACTCACCGCGCTGGTACAAGGCCTGCATTGTCGGTTTCCTGATTCTCAACGCCCTGGTGTTATGGACCGCAGGCCCGGTCGTCGCGGGCTGGATGCTGGTGCTGGAGTTCATTTTCACCCTGGCGATGGCCCTCAAGTGTTACCCGCTGATGCCCGGCGGCCTGCTGCTGGTCGAAGCGCTGCTGCTGAAGATGACCACGCCCCAGGCGCTCTATGACGAGTTGCTGCACAACTTTCCGGTGATCCTGCTGCTGATGTTCATGGTGGCGGGCATCTACTTCAT
The DNA here is from genome assembly GCF_035064975.1 of Pseudomonas sp. YuFO20. Lineage (NCBI taxonomy): Bacteria > Pseudomonadati > Pseudomonadota > Gammaproteobacteria > Pseudomonadales > Pseudomonadaceae > Pseudomonas > Pseudomonas sp. YuFO20. Next base: position 30,199 of record NZ_JAXDEO010000059.1, on the reverse strand, counting down.
GAAAGACCTGCTGCTGTTCCTGTTCTCGCGCCTGTTGCTGGGTGTGCGCAGCAAAGCCCTGCTGGCGCTGATGTTCTGCTTTTTGTCGGCGTTCCTGTCGGCGTTTCTCGATGCCCTGACGGTGACCGCGGTGATCATCAGTGCCGCCGTCGGGTTTTACTCGGTGTACCACCGCGTCGCCTCGGGTAGCGATCCGCGCCAGGACAGCGAATTTAGCGATGATCAGCACCTGCCCACCCTGCATCACGCCGACCTCGAGCAGTTCCGCGCATTTTTGCGCAGCCTGCTGATGCACGGTGCCGTGGGTACGGCGCTGGGTGGCGTGTGTACGCTGGTCGGCGAACCGCAGAACCTGCTGATCGGTCATGAGATGGGCTGGCACTTCGCCGATTTTTTCCTGAAGGTCGCCCCGGTTTCCCTGCCGGTGCTGGTCGCAGGCCTGGTCACCTGCGTCCTGCTGGAAAAACTGCGCTGGTTTGGTTACGGCACATTGCTGCCGGACAACGTACGCACCGTGCTGGCCAGTTACGCCGCCCAGGACAATGCCGAGCGCACCTCGCGCCAGCGTGCAGCGTTGATCGTGCAAGCCGTGGCCGCGCTGATCCTGATTGCCGGGTTGGCCTTGCACGTGGCGGAAGTGGGCCTGATCGGGCTAATGGTGATCGTGCTGATCACCGCGTTCACCGGCATCACCGACGAGCACCGCCTGGGCACCGCGTTCAAGGACGCCATGCCCTTCACCGCGTTGCTGGTGGTGTTTTTCGCCGTGGTGGCGGTCATCCATGATCAGCAGTTGTTCACGCCATTGATTCAGTGGGTCCTGGCCCTGCCCGCCGAGCAACAACCGGGCATGCTGTACATCGCCAACGGCCTGCTCTCGGCCATCAGCGACAACGTGTTCGTGGCGACCATCTACATCACCGAAGTGAAGCAGGCCTTTCTGTCCGGGCACATGAGCCGCGAGCATTTCGAGACCCTGGCGATTGCGATCAACACCGGCACCAACCTGCCCAGCGTGGCGACGCCCAATGGCCAGGCGGCGTTCCTGTTCCTGCTGACCTCGTCGATTGCGCCGCTGATTCGCCTGTCGTATGGGCGGATGGTGTGGATGGCGTTGCCGTATACGGTGGTGATGGGGATTCTGGGTTGGTACGCCGTGAGCTTCTGGCTGTAACCCCATACCCCCTGGGTCACTCAGCCAAGGCCGTGCCAGACGCGTCCGTCGCGGGTCAGCAGTTCTTCGGCGGCCTCGGGGCCGTTTTCACCTGCGGCATAGCCCTGCACGCTGGCATCCTGTTGCCAGGCATCGAGGAAAGGCTGTACGGCACGCCAGCCGTTCTCGATGTTGTCGGCGCGCTGGAACAGCGTCTGGTCGCCGGTCAGGCAGTCGTAGATCAGCGTTTCATAGCCGGTGGACGGCTGCATCTCGAAGAAGTCCTTGTAGGCAAACCCCAGTTCGATGTTGTCCATCTTCAGCGCCTGGCCAGGCCGCTTGGCCAGCAGGTCGAACCACATGCCTTCGTTGGGCTGGATCTGGATTCGCAGATAGGTCGGCGCCAGCTCATCGACTTCGGTATCACGGAACTGCGCATAAGGTGCCGGTTTGAAGCAGATGACGATCTCGGTGTCGCGCACGCTCATGCGCTTGCCGGTGCGCAGGTAGAACGGCACGCCGACCCAGCGCCAGTTGTCGATCATGACCTTGAGGGCGACATAGGTTTCGGTGTTGCTGTCGGGTGCCACCTTGTCTTCCTGGCGATAACCAGGCAGTGGTTTGCCATCGACTTCGCCAGCCGTGTATTGGCCGCGAACCGAATTGGCCCGGGCCTCTTCCACCGACCAGGGACGAATCGCGCCGACCACCTTGGCCTTCTCACCGCGCACCGCATCGGCACCAAAGGCCGCCGGTGGCTCCATGGCCACCATTGCCAGCAACTGGAACAGGTGATTGGGCACCATGTCCCGCAGGGCGCCGGTGTGTTCGTAAAAACTGCCACGGGTTTCCACGCCGACGGTTTCGGCCGCGGTGATCTGTACGTGATCGATGTAATGGTTGTTCCAGAACGCTTCGAACAGGCTGTTGGAGAACCGGCTGACCAGGATGTTCTGCACGGTCTCCTTGCCCAGATAGTGATCGATGCGATAGATCTGCTTTTCCGTCATGACCTTGAGCAGGCAGGCGTTCAAGGCCTCGGCGGTTTGCAGGTCGGAACCGAAGGGTTTTTCGATCACCACCCTGCGAAACGCCTCGGGGCTTTCTTCGAGCAAGCCGGACGCGCCGAGACGGCGCACCACTTCACTGAAAAAGCGTGGCGCGGTGGCCAGGTAGAACACCGCGTTGCCTGTGCCGCTGTCGGCGATTTTCGCCGCCAGCGCTTGATAAGTGCTGTCGTCCAGGAAGTCGCCCTGGACGTAGCTGATGCCTTTGGCGAGTTTGGCCCACACGTCCGGGTCAAGGGACTGATCGCCCTTGCCGACTTTGGCGGCCACCTCGCTGCGGATGAAGTCTTCGAGTTTTTTTGCGAAGCCTTCATCGCTGATGGCGTTGTGGTCAACGCCGATGATCCGCAGGCCATCCCCGAGTAAACCGTCGCGCTTGAGGTTGTACAGCGCCGGCATCAGCAGGCGCTTGACCAGATCACCGTGGGCGCCGAACAGGAACAGCGTGGTGGGTGGCGCGGGTTCAGTCTTGGATTTCCTGCGGATCCCATGGGTCATTTTTTCGCAGTCTCCTTGTGGCCACCGAAGCCGAAGCGCTGGGCGGAAAGAATCTTGTCACCAAAGGTGCCCTGGCCGCGCGAGCGGTAGCGGGAGAACAGCGAGTTCGACAGCACGGGCACCGGTACCGCCTGTTCCATGGCGGCTTCGATGGTCCACTGACCTTCGCCGCTGTCCGCTACGGAACCGGAATAACCGTCGAGCTTCGAATCGCTGGCCAGGGCATCGGCGGTCAGGTCCAGCAGCCACGAGGACACCACGCTGCCACGACGCCAGACTTCGGCAATATCGGCGACGTTCAGGTCGAAACGCTGGTCTGGCGGCAGGATGTCGCTGGACTTGGTTTTCAGGATGTCGAAGCCTTCGGCAAAGGCCTGCATCATGCCGTACTCGATACCGTTGTGGATCATCTTGACGAAATGCCCGGCACCGGCGGGACCGGCGTGGATGTAGCCGTGCTCGGCACGATCGTCATCGGACTTGCGGTCCTTGGTGCGCGGAATGTCACCCATGCCCGGCGCCAGGGTCTTGAACAGCGGATCAAGACGCGTCACGGTCTCGGCATCGCCGCCGATCATCATGCAATAGCCGCGCTCCAGGCCCCAGACGCCGCCGGAGGTGCCGACGTCGATGTAGTGCAGGCCTTTTTCCGCGAGGGTTTTCGCCCGGCGGATGTCGTCCTTATAGAAGGTGTTGCCGCCGTCGATGATGGTATCGCCGGCTTCGAGCAAGGTGCTCAGGGTGTCGATGGTGTCTTCGGTCGGTGCGCCTGCCGGCAACATGACCCACACCGCTCGTGGTTTGGCCAGGCCAGCGACCAGGGCCGGCAAATCGGCGACGCCGGTGGCGCCATCGCTGCTCAAGTTATCGACGAAGGCGGTATTGCGGTCGTACACAACGGTGGTATGTCCGTTGAGCATCAGGCGCCGCGCAATATTGCCGCCCATGCGGCCCAGTCCAATAATCCCGAGTTGCATGTGCTGATGCTCCCTACTACAAATAAAAGTGTGTCAAAGGTTATAGCCCAACGCGACTCATGAGGTTAGTCCAGAGCGTTGGCATGAAGTTTCCGGGCATTGTGCCCGATCCTGATGGATAACGTCAGGAATCGTGCCGAAGACACAACGACCATGAAAAATAAAAAAGTTCCCTTCGGGGGCAAAAGAAATCAAAATTGGCGCCGATAGTAGATCAGCCACCGATTTTGGCGGCAGACCTACAGTTGAGATAGCCATTTGCGAGGTGAGCAATGGGCACAGTACACAACGCACTGCCAGCACAAACCCTTTACGTCACTATCCGTCGCGAGGAATTGCGTCAGTTGAAAGACGAGCGCGACCAGTTGAAACAGGAGCTGGCGCAATTGCGCTTGCTGGTCCAGGGCCAACAGCCCTTGCCCCTCCCCCAGCGGGCACCTCACGCCTGATCCCATGGTCTGACCCGGAAGCAGCATTGCACTGCTTCCGACACGCCATATCTCCCTCTACCTCCGGCAACTCACGAAATTTTCACATCCGCCTATTGATACTTCGGCGCAATGTGCGCCGCCTGGACTGTGCGCGGCCGCCCCTTTTCGGCGTCTGCGGGACTGGGTGGTGCTGTGATTACTGGCTGGAGCGTTGAATGACTTGGTTTAAACGCAGCGATTCGTCTGCGAAAGGTTTCGATTGGGCAGGACTTCTCTGGCTGTTCCTGTTCTTCTGGTATTTTTCCGGCATCACCCAACTGTTGATCCAGCTGACCGGCACCTCCGGTTTCACCGGCTTTCGCCAGGCGTTCGTGATGAGTGCCATCTGGCTGGCGCCGATGCTGTTGTTCCCCCGTCAGACACGAGTGATGGCCGCGGTCATCGGCGTGGTGCTGTGGGCGTGCTCGATGGCCAGCCTCGGTTACTTCTTCATCTATCAGCAGGAATTCTCGCAAAGCGTCATCTTCATCATGTTCGAATCGAACGTGTCTGAAGCGGGCGAATACATGACCCAGTATTTTGCCTGGTGGATGGTCCCGGCCTTCCTCGCGCACACCGCGGTCGGCTACTTCCTGTGGACACGCCTGCGCCCGGTGTACCTGCCGCGCACCAAGGCACTGGTGGCAGCAACCGCCATTCTGGTTGCCGTGGTCGGTTATCCCCTGGTCAAACAAACCCTGCGTACCGGCAGCTTCGCCGAGGGCTTCGAGAAATTCGAAACCCGCATCGAGCCAGCGGTGCCATGGCAAATGGCAGTGGCTTATCACCGCTACCTCGACACCCTGGCCAACATGCAAAACATGTTGCACAGCGCGAGCAAGGTGGCGCCGCTGCACAACTTCAAGGATGCGACGGCCAACCAGCCCGCTACCCTGGTGCTGGTGATCGGCGAGTCGACCAACCGTCAGCGCATGAGCCTGTACGGCTACCCTCGGCAAACCACGCCGGAGCTGGACAAGCTCAAGGATCAACTGACGGTCTTCGATAACGTCATCACGCCGCGCCCGTACACCATCGAGGCGTTGCAACAGGTGCTGACCTTCGCCGACGAAGAAAACCCTGAGCTGTACCTGTCCACGCCGTCACTGGTTGCCATGATGAAACAGGCCGGCTACAAGACGTTCTGGATCACCAACCAGCAGACCATGACCAAGCGCAACACCATGCTCACGACCTTCTCCGAGCAGGCCGACGAACAGGTGTACCTCAACAACAACCGCAACCAGAATGCCGCCCAGTACGACGGCGACGTGATCGAGCCGTTCAACAAGGCCCTGGCCGACGCGGCACCGCGCAAATTGATCGTGGTGCATCTGCTCGGCACGCACATGAGCTACCAGTACCGCTACCCTTCGACCTTCGACAAGTTCAAGGACCGCAATGGCGTTCCGGCCGGCGTGCGTGACGACCAACTGCCAACGTACAACAGCTATGACAACGCCGTGCTGTACAACGACTTCGTGGTGTCTAGCCTGATCAAGGACTACGCCAAGTCGGACCCGAACGGCTTCCTGTTCTACCTCTCCGACCACGGTGAAGACGTGTTCGACTCCCCCGGCCATGGCACCCTGGGACGCAACGAGAGCAAACCGACGGCGCCGATGTACACCATCCCGTTCATGGCGTGGGCCTCGCCAAAATGGCGCGAAAACCACGACTGGAACTTTGCCGCTCACCTGGGGCGGCCGTACAGCAGTTCGCACCTGATCCATACCTGGGCAGACCTGGCAGGCCTGAGCTTCGATGAACTCGATCGCAGCAAGAGCGTGGTCAGCGACAGCTTCAAGCCACGGCCCTTGCTGATCGGCAACCCTTACGAGCGTCAGCAGCGGCCGTTGATTGACTTCAGCCTGATCAAGCCAAAAGCGCCTGAAGTCGTACAAAAGTAGCCCATTCAACGCCGTTCAAACCTGTGGGAGCGGGCTTGCTCGCGAAAGCGCAGTGTCAGTCGACATCAATGTTGAATGACACTGCGCTTTCGCGAACAAGCGCGCTCCCACAGTTGTTTTGTGTTGTAGGAAATATCTCATAATAATAATTATTCTCGTTTACCCCTAAATCCCTCCCTCCTCCTTCGTCCTTGAATCAACGGATTTTTCCCTCGACGACAAGGAGTCGGCCGCGATGTTCGCGCCTATCACCCGTTCCATGACTTTTACCCTTGGCCTGTGCGGCGCCGCACTGAGCCCGGACCTGCTCGCTGAAACCGAGACCGAGAAAGCGCCTTCGGCGCCAACCCTCATGCTCGGTGCGACCAACGTCACCGCCCAGAGCCTGGGCAGCACCACCGAAAATACCGATTCGTACACCACAGGTTCCATGAGCACGGCCACCCGGCTACCTATGTCGATCAAGGAAACACCGCAATCGGTTTCAGTGGTCACGCGCCAGCAAATGGACGATTTCAAACTCGGCAGCCTGTCCGAAGCCATGAGCCAGACCACCGGCATCGTGGTCCAGCACAACGACTCGGACCGGGTCAGCTATTCCTCGCGCGGCTACTCGATCAATAATTTCCAGGTCGATGGCATGTTGAATACCTTCAGCTACATGAAGTCCGATTCCGACACCATCATCTACGACCACATCGAAGTGGTACGCGGTGCAACGGGCCTGACCACCGGTGCGGGCGATCCCTCGGCCACCATCAACATGGTGCGCAAGCGACCGACTGCACAATGGGAAGCCAAGAGCGGTGTCAGCGGCGGCAGCTATGACGACTACTACAGCTACCTGGACGTCGGCGGCCCGCTGGCCTTCGACGGGCGACTGCGCGGTCGTGGGGTGGTGGCCTACCGCGACAGCGATTCCTACCGGGACAAATACCAGCAGCAACGGGAAGTCGGGTACGGGGTGCTCGAGGTCGACCTGACCGACGACACCCTGCTGGCAGTGGGTTACGACTATCAGAACAAGCACGTTCAAGGCACGTCCTGGGGCACGGTGCCGTACTGGAATGCCGACGGCAGCAAAGCCAACCTGGGACGCTCGACCAACATGGCGACGTCCTGGAGCTCGTGGCCGCTCAAGGACAAGACCGCGTTCGCCAACCTCGATCACCAGCTCGGTGGCGGATGGCAGTTCAAGGCCGCCTACACCCACCGCGAAAGTGACACCGACGGCAAGATCTACTATGCCGGCGGCGGCTTCCCCGAGGCGGACCGCAGCGGCATGATCGCCAACGTCAGCCACATGATCGGCACGCAAAAAATGAAGGCCTATGACTTCAACCTGTCCGGCCCCTACACGCTGTTGGGGCGTGATCACGAAATGATGGTGGGTTATGGCGAGGCCGAGCGCCGCGAGGATTCGCCTTACACGGTGGATGGCCCAAGAGCCGCCGATTATGAAAATGTCCCTGACTGGAAATACATGGGCAACATCGGCAAATTCCCCGACACCGTGACCAGCCTGACCGGCTCGAAAGACTATACCCGGCAGAAAGCCGGCTACCTGGCCACGCGCCTGAACCTCACCGATGAACTGCACGCCGTCCTCGGCAGCCGCTACGGCAGCTGGAAAACCTCAACCACCACCAACAGCTACGACGCCAACCTGCTACTGAGCGGCGTCGATCACAGCAGCCAGCAACAAAATGACATGTGGACGCCCTACGCCGGACTGCTGTACGACCTCACGCCGCAGTACACCGCCTATGTCAGCTACACCGACATTTTCAAACCGCAAACCAACCGCGACAGCAGTCGTAAATACCTCGAACCGGTGGTGGGCAGCAACTATGAACTGGGCCTCAAGGGCAGCCTGCTGGAAGAGCGCCTGAACCTGGCGACCGCGCTGTTCTGGAGCAAGCAGGACAACGTCGCGGAACTGGACGACTCGGTGCCACCGGATCCGGTGACCGGCGAGGAGTTCTACAAATCCAGCGGCAAAGGCAACAAGGTGCAAGGCTTCGAGGCCGAGCTGTCAGGCGAAGTCATGGCGGGTTGGAACATGACCGCCGGGTACACCTACACCCATTCGGTCGACGGTGAAAAACAACGGATCAACACGGTTCAGCCGTTGAACATGCTGCGATTTTCCACGGCCTGGCACCTGCCCGGCGAGTGGCAGGCGCTGACAGTGGGGGCTGCGGTGAACTGGCAGAGCGACGTGTACCGCAGCGCCAGTCGCCCGGTCGGGCGCCGCGCCGATGGCAGCTTTATCACCGAGCGCACGGACATTCAGCAGGAGGCCTACACCGTGGTCAACCTGATGTCGCGCTACGAATTCGACCGGCACCTGTCCGCCTCGTTGAACGTCAACAATCTGTTCGACAAGAAGTACTACGACAACGTCGGCTTCTACAACGGTGTGTATTGGGGCGACCCGCGCACCGTGACCTTGAGCCTCGACTGGAAGCTCTAGAGGTACTGATTCCCATTTAACGGAATCGGCGGATAATGACCGTTCGACTTTGATTCATCGACTCATGGACGAACGGCATCCGACATCTGTAAGTGGGAGGCACACCATGAAAAGATCCAACTTGATCCTCGCGGTACTGATGACCTTGGGCTCCGCCAGCGCCTTTGCCGAAGGCGGGGCCGAACGCATGCGCTACTACTACGAAACCCTGCACTACAGCCAGCAAGTGGCGTTGGGCAACATCACGCCAGACCAGGCGAAAGAGTTACGGGTACCGGACGATCAAACCGCGCAAATGACCGAGTCCTACCGGCCAAAAGATTAACCTCTGACTACCCGCGTTCCTGTAGGAGCAAGCTTGCTCGCGATGGTCGTCAACGATAACGCGTGTTGACTGGCTAAACGCGGAGCTCTCTGGCCCATCGCGAGCAAGCTCGCTCCTACAGTTACAGGTACAGGTACAGGTACAGTCAGGATTACAGCGGCTTGATCCAGAACATCATGCGCCCATGCGCCGGATCGAACTCGCCCGGGGCAAAGCCGAACTTGCCGTAGGACGCCTGCGCCACCGCATTGCCTTCCAGCACCTCCAGGGTGATCTTGCAGCAGCCGCGCTGACGGGCAATGTCCTCGACTTTGTCAAGCATCCGCTGGCTCAGTCCCAGGCCGCGAAACTTGGGTACCACCGCCACGTCGTGCACGTTGACCAATGGCCGGCAGGCAAAGGTCGAAAACCCTTCGAAGCAATTGACCAGCCCGGCCGGCTCGCCGCCGACAAAGGCCAGCACGCTGAACGCATGAGGGCGCTTGGCCAACTCAGCCGGCAGATGCTCCAGCACAGTGGCCGGAAGGGAGTGACCACCGCCCATTGGATCTTCGGCGTAACTGTTCAACACCAGGCCAATCGCCTCGGCATGCACCGGATTGGTGTAGCTGGCTTGAAGCACAAGAATTTCTGCGGAATCCATTTCCATCCTCGATGACTTGCCCCAGTACGTTGTTCGCGCTGGAAGGCCTGGGGAACATATCGCGAGCGGCGTTGTGGCTTCAAGACCTTAAGATCAAAAGATCGCCGCCTTTGTAGGAGCTGCCGAAGGCTGCGATCTTTTGATCTTAATGTCCCCAGATCAGTGCTTCAGTCCACCCCAGCTCGGCAAAATCCTCAGCCCTTAACGAAGACTCCCCGGCACAAAAAAACTCGTCCAGCTGCGGCGGCTTAACCGAAGTACCACTGAGCATCGCGTGAACCTGCCCGCGATGATGGAGCTGGTGCTCGAACAGATGTGACAGCAGGCGCAGGCGGCTGTCGTATTGCGGGGTGTCCCGGGCGATGGTCACGATCTTGCCCAGGTCCACATCGCGCATCTGCTCGCAGTAGGCAATCAAGCGTCGGTCGACCTGGGCCTGTTCGCGCTTGAGCTCGTGCGCCCGGGTAACCGGCTCGTCGTCCTTGAAGAACACATGACAATCAGGATGGGGATCATCACCGCGCAGGTCGCGCTCCAGGGCATCCACGTAGAACCAGTCGCAGGTCAGGATGTGGTTGAGGGTGGCGCGCAGACTGGGAAAGAAATTGACCCGGGGCGCCGCCAGCTCATCCTCGCTCAACTGGCACCAGGCCTTGGCCAGTCGGTGATTGGCCCAGGCATTCTGATAAGCCATGGTCAAAAAATGATGCGACAGAGGTTGATTCATCTTCACGCCTCCTGGATTTCACGCCTCGGCGAAACGTTGCAACTGCATCTCCTGCAGGCGACTGAGGGTGCGGCGGAACGGAAATTCCAGGTAGCCCTCGGTGTAGAGCGAGTCCATGGGCACCTGGGCTTCGAGGTACAGCGGCACCTTGCGGTCGTAGCACTCGTCCACCAGCGCGATGAAACGCCGCACACCGTCGTCGTGCACCGACAATTGCGGCAACTCACGATCCCCGGCCTCCACCCGCACGGCACCGTCTTCAGTGCCCCGGGCGATGCGCCCGGCACGTTTTTGCGCGCTGAGGTTGGGCACGTCGCTTAAAAGAATAGCGCTGAAGCGGTCGCACAGGGCCATGAAATCCATCGCGGCAAAGGGCTGCTCACAGAGGTCAGCGTAGCGGCACCAGAGCACACCCTGGCTGGCCTGCACCACCGGCAGCGTACGATAACCGACCTTGATCGGCTCGTTGGAAACCCCTTGGCCAACCGTCAGCATCCGGAAAACCTCAGCCAGCGCGCTGGGCTGACCGGGCTCGGTGACCCAGTAACGTTGCAAGCCCTGCCCCGGGTGCAGGCGATGATCTTCGCCACCGTCCACCGCGATCACCTGCATGTGCTGCTTGATCGCGGCGATGGCCGGCATGAAGCGGTCGCGGTTGAAGCCGTCGGCGTACAACTGGTCCGGGGGCAGATTGGAGGTGCAGACCACCACCACGCCCTGTTCGAACATCACCTGGAACAAGCGCCCGAGAATGATCGCGTCACCGATGTCATTGACGAACAACTCGTCAAAACACAGCACGCGCACCTCTTCGCTCAGCTCGCGAGCCAAGGCCTGCAACGGATCGGCGGTACCGGTCAGCTGAAATGAACGCTGGTGCACCCAACCCATGAAATGATGAAAGTGCTGCCGCCGGGCCGGCACCCGCAGGTGTTGGTAGAACTGGTCCATCAACCAGGTCTTGCCCCGCCCGACCGGGCCCCAGAGGTAGACGCCCATGATCGGCTTGCGGCCTTCATGCAGCGCTTCATGGCACTTTTGCAAGGCCCAGACGGCATGTTCCTGGGCCTCGTCCTGGACGAAACCCTTCTGTTCGATCGCGTGCTGCCAGGCACTGAGGGGAGAGTCGACATTCATGCGCGGCAGTATGCCATCCGTCGTCGCTGGCTTCTGTGAAATATCGCGCCGGGCTTGCGCTATTGGACCCGGGGAAAAGTGTCTTGACGGATTATATGATTGGTATCATATTTAATAAATGACGTACAACATTTAAACAAGCAGGCGTGTCCTCAGGAGTTCTCCCCATGCATTACAAAGTTTTCGGCCGTAAAACCGGCTTGCGGGTTTCCGAACTGGCCCTGGGTGCCGGCAACTTTGGCACCGGCTGGGGCCATGGTGCCGAGCGCGAAGAAGCCAAGGGCATTTTTGATGGCTACCTGGCGGCCGGCGGCAATTTCATCGACACCGCCAACGGCTACCAGGCTGGTCAGTCGGAAGCCATGCTCAGCGAATTCATCGCCGCGGAACGCGATCGCCTGGTCATCGCCACTAAATACACGCTGGGCACCACGCCGGACGCTGGCATTTCCCACACCGGCAACAACCGCAAGAACATGGTTCGCGCCGTGGAGGAGAGCCTGAAACGACTGAAGACCGATCACATCGATCTGTTCTGGGCGCACATGAGCGACGGCGTGACGCCGATGGAAGAGATCCTGCGTGGTTTCGACGACCTGGTCCGCGCCGGCAAGATCCATTACGCCGGGCTGTCGAACTTTCCGGCCTGGCGCATCGCCCGCGCCGACCTGCTGGCCGAAGTGCGCGGTTTCGCCCCGATTGCGGCGATCCAGGTCGAGTACAGCCTGGCCGAACGCACCGCCGAACGTGAACAACTGCCCATGGCCGAAGCCCTGGGTTTGGCCGCAACGCTATGGTCGCCATTGGGCGGCGGCTTCCTTACCGGCAAGTACCGCACTGGCGATGGCGATAACCGCGCGAGCAAACTGGGGATGCTGGTTCACGCCGAGAAAAGCGCCCGGGAAACCGCCCTGCTCGACACCCTGCTGGCCGTCGCGGAGGAACTGGGTGTGAGCCCGACCCACGTGGCCATCGCCTGGCTGCGCGAACAAGCCAGGCGCTCGACCACGACGCTGATTCCGATCCTGGGCTCGCGTACCCGCGAACAGCTGGATGCAACCCTGGGGGCGCTGAACGTGCAACTGGATGCCGAGCAGTTGTCGCGGCTCGATGGTGTCAGCGATGTGCCCAAAGGCGTGCCCCATGAATCGATTAGCGGGTCGTTTGCGCGGTTCACCGGGGGTGTGACCCTGGATCTGCCGAAAATCCCGGTCGCCTGACCCCGTTACCTGTAGGAGCTGGCTTGCCAGCGAAGAGGGCCTGTCTGACACCACGATGTTGACTGTGGCGCCGCCTTCGCTGGCAAGCCAGCTCCTACAAGGGGAGCGTGTTACCGGTCGACCTTATGTTTGGCCGCATACAGGCACAGCATCTCCATCGCCAGCGTCGCCGCCGCCAAGGAGGTGATGTCCGCATTGTCATAGACCGGCGCTACTTCCACCACGTCCATGCCCACCAGGTTGATTCCGCGCAACCCACCAAGAATTTCCAGCGCCTGCACCGTGCTCAACCCACCGCACACCGGTGTTCCGGTGCCCGGCGCGAACGCCGGATCGAGGCAGTCAATGTCGAACGTCAGGTACACCGGGTTGTCACCGACCCTTGCGCGAATCGCCTCGACGATCGCATCGACGCCGCGCCTATGCACTTGCCGCGCGTCCAGCACCTGGAAGCCCTGATAATCATCGTTGGTGGTGCGCAAGCCGATCTGCACCGAACGCGACGGATCGACCAGCCCTTCCTTGGCCGCATGCCAGAACATGGTGCCGTGGTCGATACGCTTGCCCTCCTCGTCCGGCCACGTATCGCTGTGGGCGTCGAAGTGAATCAGCGACAGCGCACCGTGCTTGCGCGCATGGGCCTTGAGCAGCGGATAGGTGATGAAGTGATCGCCGCCGAAGGTCAGCATCGCACTGCCAGCATTGAGGATGTGCTCGGCGTGGGCTTCGATGCATTCGGGTGTCGACTGCGGCGACCCGTAATCGAAGTCGCAATCGCCGAAGTCGACCACCGCCAGATGATCGAAGGGGTCGAAGGTCCACGGCCAGTGGCGCTCCCAGGCAATCCCGGTGGAAGCGGCGCGGATCCCCCGTGGGCCGAAGCGGGCGCCGGGGCGGTTGCTGGTGGCGGTGTCGAACGGCACGCCGCTGACCGCGACGTCGACGCCGCGCAAGTCGCGGCTGTAGCGTCGACGCATGAAACTGGTGATGCCGGCGTAGGTGCTTTCGGCGGCGGTGCCATAAAGGCTGTCACGGGTGATGGCCTGATCGTTCTGCACGGGGACGTCCATTGGAGGCTCCTTGTTATTGGCGGCTACGGAAAGTGGTGCAACTGTAGAGGTTGACCTCCTTATCCTCCGCCTCGGCCGCGGCGGCCATGGCAAGGAACAGCGCGGGGACACACATCTTGAACACGGGAGCCATGACGATCACCTGACCGGGGGAAGTGGCTGCAGGATGCGTCCTCGGTTACATTGGTAAAATATAAAGATTATTACGCTGACATTATCCCGGAGTAATGTTTGATGCTCGGTCAATTGCATGATCTGGACCTGCAACTGCTGCGCCTGTTTGTCAGCGTCGTGGAATGCGGCGGCTTCAGCGCCGCCCAGGGTGAGCTGGGCTTGAGCCAGTCGAGCATCAGCCAGCAAATGGCCAAGCTGGAAACCCGCCTCGGCTATCGCTTGTGCAGCCGTGGCAAGGGCGGATTTCGCATCACGCCCAAGGGCGAACAACTGCTCATCGCGACGCGCGGCCTGTTCCAGTCCATCGAAGCGTTCCGTCATCAATCCAACGGGGTGGCCGGGCGCCTGATCGGCGAGGTGCGCCTGGGGGTGTCCGAAGCACTGGATCAATCGGTGTTGCAGCGGGTGGCCGAGGCGATCCGGCGCTTTCGCGAGCGTGACGAATCGGTGCGCATCGAGTTGATGAGCGCCATGCCCGGCGACATGGAGCGATTGCTGCTGCAGCAGCGGCTGGACCTGGCCATCGGGTATTTCTCGCAGATCCAAGGCGCGTTTGACTACCACCAGCTGTTCAGCGAAACCCAGCACTTGTACTGCGCCGTGGGCCATCCGCTGTTCACCGATGAGGCGCCGGATGATGAGGCCCTGCAGGCCTGCGATCAGGTCGATCACCCCTACCGCTTCCTGCGCAGCGACGAACCCTTTCAAGGAAAGCTGTGTTCGGCGCGTGCGGAGCAGGTCGAAGGCACCCTCGCCTTTATTCTGTCCGGCAAGCACATCGGCTACCTGCCCAGTCACTTTGCCCGCAGCTGGGAAGACAAGGGTTTGCTGCGGCCGGTGCGTCGCGCTGGCTTGAGTTTCGAGGTGGCGTTTCATCTGGCTCGCCATCGAGCCCAGGTGCCGGGGGATGCGCAGAAAGCGTTTGAAGAGGATTTGCTCGCAGCATTTTCGTAAATACCCACGTCCCTGTGGGGGCTTGCTGGCGAAGGCGGCGTGTCATCAAACATATACATCGACTGACACACAGCCTTCGCGAGCAAGCCCGCTCCCACAGGGATTGTGTTGGGTATCAGGCTCATCGCTCGCCACAAAATAGTCTTTCTGGCATCCTGCGCCTCCATTTTCTGACCCGGCCCCGCCTCCCGGCACGCAAACCATGACTTCCCCAGAAAAAACCCCGCGCCACAACGACCTGATCTACGGCCTCGACGACCGCCCGCACCTCACCGCCACGGTGTTCGCCGCCCTGCAACACGTGCTCGCCAGCTTCGTCGGCATCATCACCCCGACGCTGATCATGGGCAGTGCCCTGGGCTTGCAGAGTGAAATCCCCTACCTGATCAGCATGGCGCTGTTCGTCTCCGGCCTCGGCACTTTCGTCCAGGCGCGGCGTTTCGGTCCGGTCGGTTCGGGCCTGTTGTGCCTGCAAGGCACCAGTTTCTCGTTCATCAGCGTGATCCTCAGTGCCGGTTTCATGGTCAAGGCCCGGGGCGGCGGCACCGATGAAATCCTCTCGACGATCTTCGGCGTGTGCTTCTTTGCCGCCTTCATCGAAGTGGTCTTGAGCCAGTTCATCGGCAAGCTGCGAATGCTGATCACCCCGGTCGTAACCGGCACCATCATCACCCTGATGGGCCTGTCGTTGATCAAGGTCGCCATGACCGACATCGCTGGCGGCTTCGGCGCCCCCGACCTCGGCGCGGCCAGTCACCTGGGCCTGGCGGCACTGGTGCTGGGCACCATCGTGGTGTTGAACCGGGTGGACGTGCCGTTTCTGCGCCTGGGCGCGATCGTCATCGGCCTGACCCTCGGCTACGTCGTCGCCTGGCTGCTGGGCCACGTCGATTTCGCCAGCCTGCCCGCCGTGCCGCTGATGAGCGTGCCGGTACCGTTCAAGTATGGTTTTTCCTTCGACTGGGTGGCGTTCGTCCCGGTGGCGGTGATTTTCCTGGTGTCGCCGCTGGAAGCAGCCGGTGACCTGACCGCCAACTCGATGATTTCCCGGCAACCGGTCAAGGGCCCGGTGTACATTCGCAGGATCAAGTCCGGTCTGTTGGCCGACGGCCTCAACTCGGCCATGGCCGCAGTGTTCAACAGCATGCCAATGGTGACCTTCGCGCAGAACAACGGGGTGATCCAGTTGACCGGCGTGGCCAGTCGTTACGTGGCGTTTTTCATTGCCGGCCTGCTGGTCATACTGGGGCTGTTCCCGATGATCGGCGCGGTGCTGCAGCTGATGCCCAAGCCGGTGCTGGGCGGTGCTGAGCTCGTGATGTTCGGCACCGTCGCCGTGGCCGGGATCAAGATCCTCGCCGAAGCCGGACTGCATCGACGCAACATGCTGATCGTGGCGATTTCCATCGGCATGGGCCTGGGTGTGGCGGCGGTACCGGAGGTGTTGCGCGAGCTGCCCAAGGCGCTGCACAACATTTTCGAATCGCCGATCACCGTCGGTGCACTGTGCGCCATCGTGCTGAATATCTTCCTGCCTGAAGAATTCATCGAACTGGAAGAAGACGATTTCGATCCGGAAGCCTCGATTCTCCAGGTCATGGAGAACCCCGACGTGCCGACCAGGCTTGAACCCGCAGCAAAGGCAGCTGCCGCACAGTAGACCACCAAGGTTTCAGGGCTGGACCGCTGATGGCACAGCCCTTCTACAAACAGGAACGCCTCCATGCGCAGCGCGGATCCCCGTGGGAGAGAGCTCGCTCCCACAGTGGTCATGTGGTGAAACGAACACCGGGTTTGGCCCGCTCATCCACCGTCAATTCGAACACATCCGGACGCGCATAGTGACCGACTACGTCATAGTCGTATCGGGCGCGGATCAGGTCATCGGTGTCAATTTCAGCGCAAAGCAGACCAGGCCCATCCCGTAGCGGTCCGGCCAGGATATCCCCCATCGGCCCGATGATCACGCTGCCACCGGCAATCAACGGCCGGTCCGCCGGCCAGTTGGCGATCTCCAGCCCC
The DNA here is from genome assembly GCF_035064975.1 of Pseudomonas sp. YuFO20. NCBI lineage: Bacteria > Pseudomonadati > Pseudomonadota > Gammaproteobacteria > Pseudomonadales > Pseudomonadaceae > Pseudomonas > Pseudomonas sp. YuFO20. The sequence goes on along the minus strand of NZ_JAXDEO010000059.1, from coordinate 13,376 downwards.
AGGGCTTGCGGCGAATCCTGGACCTGGCATGCGCTGACCACGAAGCAGCGCCCCTCGTGGGCAATATGGCGCATGCTCACCTGCCACATCTCCCGCTCATCCACGGTCGGCGCGCACCACACCTCCACGCCTTTGGCGTACATCGCGGTGCGCAGCAGCGGCATCATGTTTTCCCAACACACCAGCGCACCGATGCGCCCGACCTGGCTGTCGAGCACCGGCAAGGTGGAACCGTCGCCCATGCCCCAGATCAGCCGTTCGGTGCCGGTCGGCATCAGCTTGCGGTGCTTGGCGAGCAATCCGGCCTGGGGGTCGAAATACAGCGCGGTGCAATACAAGGTACTGCCGGCGCGCTCGATCACGCCGATCACCAGGTTGGCCCCGGTGCGCGCCGACAGCCCCGCCAGTGCTTCGGTCTCGACGCCAGGCACATCAATGGCGTTGGCGAAATAGCGGGCAAAGGCCTCGCGCCCCTGGGGCAAGCGATAACCCAGTTGAGTGCCGAACCCCTCGCCCTTGGGATAACCGCCCAAGAGTGCTTCGGGCATGACCACCAGCGCGGCGCCGGCTTCGACGATCGCCCTTTCATACGACAGGATCAGTTCCAGGGTGTCGGCCTTGCCACCGGGCAAGGCACCGATCTGCAGGGCGGCAACGATTGACTTGGGCATTTGCGGTGACTCCGTTGGCATCAGGTGTTGCTCATTCTCGGCCGACATCGGATCATCAATAAAGAGCAACTCACTGCTGAATGATATGAACCACATGAATATCGCCTCCCTCGATCTCAATCTGCTCAAAGTCTTCGAAGCCCTGCATGAAGAATCCAGTGCCAGCCGCGCGGCAGTGCGCCTGGGGGTGACGCAATCGGCTGTCAGCGCAGCTTTACGGCGTTTGCGCGAGGTGTATGGCGATCAGTTATTCGTGCGCACCGGTCGCGGCCTGGCACCCACGCTTAAGGCCAACCAGTTGAAGCCGGTGCTCAGCGAGGCCCTGAACAAATGCCGGCAGAGCCTGGCGATGGTCGATCCGATGGCCAACCATTTCGAAGGCCGCTCCGTGACCCTGGGGCTTTCGGATGATTTCGAGATCGCCTACGGCCGGCGCCTGATCGAGGAAATTGCCCGGTGCGCGCCCGGACTGAGGCTGATTTTTCGCCAGACCCACAGCCAGATCGTCGCCCAGGCCCTGATGGAACGCAGTATCGACCTGGCGATCACCGCCGGCGGCTTTGCCGAGCGTCTGCTCAGCCGACAGGTGCTGGGTGAGGGAGATTATTTGTGTCTGGTCGAGCCGATCAGTCTGACCGAGGGACAACAGGCCATCAGCCTCGAGGAGTTCGTCGCCCGTGAGCACATTCTGGTGTCGTCGGGCGGCTTTATCGGGATCACCGACGAGGGGCTGGCGGCGCTGGGCCTGAGTCGACGGGTCTGCGCCTCCACCACCCACTTTGCGGCGTTGCCGCACCTGCTCAAGGGCAGCCAGGCGGTGGCAACCATCCCGGCGCACGCGGCCAGGAGCATCGCGGCACTCAGCGGCCTGGCACTGCTGCCCTGCCCCCTGGTGTTGCCGCGCTATCCGATCGAAATGGGCTGGCGGACTGGTGCCCAGCTGGATCCGGTGGTCATGAAAGTGCGCGAAGCGATTGTTGCCTGCTTCCTGTAGGAGCCGGCTTGCCGGCGAAGGCGGCTTTGAAAAGTGCATCGCACATTCGGGCCTCTTCGCTGGCAAGCCAACTCCTACAGTGAATTGGGTACGGCCGTTGAGATTATTTGGCCGCCATCAGCCGATTGACTTCGCTGCGCACCATGTTCGAAAACTCCGGCGGCGACATGCCGTCCAGTTCGGCGCGGACCCACTCGGCCCACTTGCCCTTGCGCTTGGCGCGTTCGCCGAACAGGCGCGCGGCTTCGCCCTTGGCTTTGCCCAGATTGTTTTGCCAAAGCTCGAACAGACGGGATTTCTCGTCTTCCAGCGCGGCGCGCTCGGCGAGGGGTTTGTCGGCTAGATTGAAACTCATGGGATTTTTCCTGCTGCGTAAATAGGCGACATCTTACACTGTAGGAAGAATCGCCCTGCTCTGGTTTTTCTGGCGGATCGAGCGAACAGGCAAAATCCCTGCAACTTTTTCCAGCGCCAGACACTCCATTGTTCACTGTCCAATCACCGCAAGGAGTACTTCAATGGCCCGCAAAACCGCCCTGCAAGCCGCCGAAGATCAAATCAAGGATCAAGCCTTCAGCGAGCTGCAGTCGCTGATCGAAGAATCTGAAAAACTGCTCAAGAGCAGTGCCTCACTGGTCGGTGAGGAAGCCGAAACCCTGCGTGGGCAAATCGCCCAGAAACTGCAACAGGCCCGGGACTCGGTCACCAGCGTCCGGCAGCGGGCCATCCCGGCGGTCGATGCCACCGAAAGCTACATCGGTGGTCACCCGTGGCAAACCGTGGCGGTTTCCGCCGGTTTCGGGCTGGTAGTCGGCCTGCTACTGTCTCGCCGCTGACCCGCTGTTCCCTGTGTAGGAGCGAGCTTGCTCGCGAAAAACTCGAGGACGCCTCGGGGCATCAGGTGCCCCGCGTCATCGTTGGCCACCATCGCGAGCAAGCTCGCTCCTACAAACCGACCAGCTCCCGCAGCTTCGCCAGCTCCGAGGCCTCCAGCGCAATGCCCTCGACCTGGGACCTGGCACGCTGAGTGTGGCGCCGATCCCCCGGCAAGCGCTTGAGCCCCACGCCATGCATCTGCCGCACCAGCTCCTGGCTGCGTTCGGCAAACCCCTGCCCCGCCGCCTTGCTCGGATCGATCACGATCAGCAACTGGCCAGTCCACGGCGTCTTGGCACCGGGATGGCTTTTCCAGTCGAACTCGAAGGAAAAATTACCCCCGGTCAAGGCAGCCGCCAACAACTCCACCATCATCGACAGCGCTGAACCCTTGTGCCCGCCGAACGGCAGCAATGCGCCCCCTTCGAGGATCGCCTTGGGATCCTGGGTCGGTTGACCAAGGCTGTCGACGCCCATGCCCGGCGGCAAACGTTCGCCCTTGCGCGCGGCAATCTGCACATCGCCATGGGCAATGGCGCTGGTGGCCAGGTCAAAGACGATCGGATCGCCGTCGGCTCGCGGGGCGGCAAAGGCAATCGGGTTGGTGCCGAACAGCGGCCGATCGGCGCCATGGGGCACCACGCACGTCATGCTATTCACCACGCTGAGCGCGACCAAACCTTCATAGGCGAAGGGCTCGACGTCCGGCCACAAGGCCGCGAAGTGATGGGAGTTACGGATCGCCAGCACCGCGATGCCGGCGCTGCGAGCCTTCTCCACCAGCAGCGGGCGCGCGGCCGCCAGGGCCGGTTGGGCAAATCCGTTACCGGCGTCGACCCGGACAAACCCGCTTGCCACATCCTCGACCACCGGAACGGACTGGCCATTGACCCAACCGCTTTGCAGGGTCGAGACATAACCGGGAATGCGGAAAACGCCATGGCTGTGGGCACCATCGCGTTCGGCGCCGGCGCAGTTTTGCGCCAGCACCCGGGCGACGTCGCCAGAGGTGCCATGACGCAGGAAAATCTGCTCAAGCAATGCCGTCAGTTGGTCCAGGGACAGGTTTTGCGAGGCAACAGTAGATACAGGATCGTGTGGCGCGGACATCTGAAGCTCCAGACTAATTATTTTTTGGAGGGGGCAACAGCGTAGCTAGACCGCCGATTAACAACGCGCCACCAGTGACCTGTCAACCTTTCCATAGCAGGCCTCTGCACGAATCCCCTGGCCCCGTGCGTTAACTATCTACCACCCGCGCCACAGCACCGACTTTTAGTCTCGACACTCAAACCCTATGCGCCCGCAGCCGCGCCCTATTTGAGATTCGACGATGCCTACACCTAGCGCCCCACTGCTTTTTCCCGAAGCCTTGAAGTCCCCCGGGTTCTGGGTCGACCTGGGCAAAACCCATGGACTTACGCAAAAGGATTTCGAATGGTTCAGTCACCTGGAACTGGCCACCCAGTCCTCGCGCAGTCAACAGCGCCCGCCGATGCTCGCCGAAAGTATCCTGCTGACTATCAACGGTCATGCCCCGACAACCTTGGCCGGCAGTTTCGTGTTGAGCGACACCCCGGACGATAAAGCGCTGATTCTCTACACGCCCTATGGCGGCATCAGGAAGCTCGACAGTCGCGAAACCTTGATCGATGAGCTCGAAAAACAACTGAACCCCGCGACCGAAGACGACGATCTACTCGCGTTCATGTCGCTGGCCCGGCGCAAGACACTCGCAGCAACCAGGCACATTGAAGTGAGCTTCGAGGCCATCGAGGGTGAAGTGTTTGAGCATCAGCGAAACGCCCTCACCGCAAACCAGGGGCTGAATGATCAAGCCTTGCTCGACGAATTAAGTGAACTGCCGACACTCGGTTCGCTGCTCGACACCCTTCTCGATGAGCTGCTGGGTTCATCGTTTCCGGGGTTGGAGCAGAGTCAGACCCGGGTCAACTTTTACGCCACCTCTCCCACCGAGCAAGACAATCCACCTGTACGGCGCTGGCTCCAATCCATGTCTTTGAGTGCCGCAGTGCTGTCGTACTACCGCGACCAGCGGTGGCCTGCGGGGCAGGAGCCTGAATTTTTCCACCCCAAAAGAACGCCACAGGGTAACGACCAGCAACACTGGGAAACTGCCGTCAAAACCGCTGCCGGCAAACTCATCAGCCTGCTTTCGCGGCAGGTCGAGCGCTTTTGGAGTGGCGGCAGCGCCGACGGTGCGACGCGTCGCGAGTTTTTCGCCCGAGCCATTCGCGAACAGGCGCGGGCAGATATTGTGCTCAAGCGCGAAGCCGAAATCATCACTGCGCAACAAAGCACCGCCTTGCACACACTGATTCAACCGGCTGCCGGCACGGCCCGCAGCCCAACGCTGGAGACCGTGCGACTGTGGGAATACCAGGCCAATTACGTAGAACTGGCGGGGTCGCTGATGATCAGCCACGCCAACGCCTACCTCTACACCCCGACTCAAGGGCTGCAGGTGTTGGCAGATTACAAGGACTTGAAAGACACCTTGCTGAGTAAGTTCAAGGCCAGCGGTCACGAGGACGAAATCTACGGCCTCCTGAGCCTGGAGGAGCGTAACCGCTTTATCGGCTTCAATCAGCCGCAAGTCACCGGAGAAGTGGTGTCCGGGGCAATATTCACGACGCTGTTCGAAGCGATCATCCGTAAACAGCTGCAAAACCTGGAATACGTCCTGCAAGTGTTTCGTCACAGCGACGGCACCGTCGACATCCATGCCTTGTTCGACAAGGCGCTGGATATACGCGCCATGATCAGCGAGCGTTTACTCGCACTGGAGGCCAATGGGCGCTGGAGTACCCGGCCGGTGTTAACGGGCTCCCAGCAACCGTCCACGGTGTTGGCGGATAAAGCCGCTGCCTTCGAAAAAACCTTCAACGACGTTGAATCGGCGATCAAGACGGAGTTTGCGGCGCAACCGCTGACCTCGCAGGCGGTGCAGCAGACCTACCTTGCGAACATGAAACCCCGCTTGGCCCACGCTCTTTCTGTGGGTCTTCGCGGGGAAGCCAATCTGCGAGTGATCAATTCAACGCTCCGCAAAGCCGACCGGGCGATCGTCGATACGGTATTCAACCCTGATCAGCCTGAGCGGAAAAACCGCCGCGCGCTCAATGGATTCCGGCCCGATGCCTACACACTGGTCCTGGAATGCTCCGGCGAAAAAAACGTCCTGCCGCTGGCCAATTGCGTCGTGCTGACCGAGCGTGGCGGACTCGACCCCCAGCATTCGGGGCGGGCCATTTTGTGGACACCGGCCGAGGGCCTGGAAGTCTTCAACCATGTCAGCGACTTGAAACGGGTGCTGAACCAGCGCTTGCTCGACCCTCTGCAACGCTTGGCATTGCTGGAAAACCTCACGCCCACCCAACGTAAATTCCATCGACGTTACTCACTCGGGTCACTGCGGCTGATTGAAGGCAATGTCCTGCACGAGCTGGCGCAATCGTCCATTGAGCGTTTTTTGGCAGGCTGCGAATACGTGCGCTCGCAATCACTGACATCGGCGCAACAGGTCACCGCGCTCGAGCAGTTGGCACAAACGGTCAGCGATACCAATTTGCACAGGGCCGCAGCCATCGCCCGGGCCATCAACCACCAGCAATCCTTGCCGGCGTGGCTGGGCATGGCCGGCGTCGACGAACAGCAATTGCACATCGAACTGCTGGAGCAATACCGCCACAACGTCACCGACGACAAGGATTACCTGCACGGGCTGCCAACCCTGCGCACCTTTGTACATGGTCGATTGAAATCGTTGCTCGGTAGCCGATTCCCCACTGCAGTACTGGACCCCGACAACATCGCGATCACTCCCAACCTGGCCCTGGCTGGCCCCTCCCGAACCCTGACCGAGTTTGCCTTGAACCATGTCAGCGTTGCTCAAGGCACCGGATTCACGATTAGGTCAAGCGAACGGGAGCCGCTTCCTCAAGGCCTGGACCAAAGTGCCATCCGCCAACTTCTGTTGTCACTCGACGTCCAGACAGCCTTTGCCAAACAAGTGACAGGCAAGCTCCTGGAAGACAGCGACGAAGCCGCTACCCGCAAGCGACGTTTCATGCTTCAACTGCCCTGGCAATTGATGCAGCATGCCCATGCACTGCACCTTCAACAGCGGCTGTCTTCCACGGCGTTCGATTTGATCCGGCAAGTGCTGGATATGCCAGACAGCCTGGCCCGCGCATCGGTGCAAGGTGCTCACGCCCTCGTTCGACCGCTGGAATTGATCAAGACCGCCGGTGGCAACGCCACTGCAACCCTGGGGCTGTACCTGATCGGCCCCGGCCCCGGGCAGGAAGGCCCGCAAGTGTTGTATACGCCTTACCATTCAGGCTCGGTGTTCACCGAGTTCGAGAATGAGGCGAGCCTGGTCTCGGCGTTCTGTAAAATCGGACCGCTACAGGACTTGCTGATTCGCCGCCTTCCGGAGGATCAGCGAACGCTGTTCAGCAACTTGCTCCAGGACACCGTCGGGCAACCCAGCGAGATCACCCTCGCGTCCTCCCCGCTCGAAGGCAACCTGCTGGCGCAGCTATTTACCGACAACGTCACGCTGATATCGCACCTGCTTGGCAGTCAGTCGGAAATCACCGCTCAGGCGGAATGGGAGGCGGCGAAAAACCTGTTCAGCAAGGGCATCAAACTGGTCGCGGGCCTGTTACCCGGCAAACTCGCCTATGGGCCGTTCCTGTGGCATAGCTACAAGCACTTCAAGGATTCCGCCGAAGCCTTGCAGGAGCACCACTGGAAACAGGCGTTGCAGGAGTTCATCGCCGGCGCCGTGCAAATGGTCTCGCTGGGGCGCTTGTCGCTGCACGCCTCGACCGAGGCCGTGCCCGCCACGGTGGAAACAGAACCTGTGAAGACCGATCTGGCCTCTGCGCAGTGGTCACAATTAAAGCCGACCGCACCGGCACGCACCTTGCTGCAACCCTTCGAAGCCACGACCGTGGCATTGAAGGATCTGGTTAAAAACCAGGCGGATGGCACCTACGATGATTCCATCGGCAAACTTCGCTATGCGGCGATCGCCGGGAAGGTTTATCGCGTCGCCAAAACCGGCGCTGTCTGGCGCATCACCAAGACCCTGGTAGACGGCCCTGCGCTGCGCAGTACGCCGAGCCAGCAACTCGTCATCGATCCGGACCGGCATACCGTGCACTACGGCAAGGCCGTGTCGAAGATGATCAACGAATACACGTCAAGCCGTGCAGTCAGCCGAATATTGAACATCGAAGCCGTCGGCATGGAGCAGATCCGGGCTCGTCACCCGGCAAAAGCCAGTCAAATCGTGAAGGCCATCGATTTGGCCCGTTATTACGCCTTCAACAGCTTGCACAATCTCGCGCAGGCCCGGCACCTTGTTAAGGGCACCCGGCTGGACGGTTTATTCAAAATCGTCTTTGATGTCAAAGACGTCGATACCGACCTGCTCGACAAGATAAAAAAGGCGATCACGCCGATCTGCACGGCACTTGTCGACCCGGATGATGACTTGATGAACACCGAACGCTTTGTCGTCGGCTCCACCAAAGACCCGCAGGACGTGTTGATCGCCTTCGTGATCGACGAGGATTCACGCAGACATGTGCATTTCACCCAGCGGTTTTTCGATCAACAACTCGGCCAATACAACGCTTGCCTGACCGAACCCTTCGATGTCGACGGACATGCACAGGCCGCCACTCTGATTCATGAATTCTCGCACGCCATTACCCAAAGCGCAGATATTGCCTATCTTGAAGCGAGGCGCCCCTTCAGCGACCTGATCAGCTCGATCACCAGCTTTGGCGCCTCTTTGAAAACCCGGCAGGAACGCTATCAACGAGAAGCGCTATCCCTGGCGACCCCGAGGGATGAACTCTTCGCCCGCTGGAGCAACGAATTGCAGGAATGGATCAGCCTGGACTCGATTCCCGGCGCCGAAAACGCGGGCAAGGCCATCCTGAAGATTACTGGCTGCAAGAAAATGGCAGACGCTCGAAGCGCCTTCAGGAACCCGGTCAACGCGGATCTGCGCATCGACACCATTTTGCGCAACGCCGACTCGATTGCGTATCTGATCTGCCAAATGGGTCGACAACTCGATCCCGTGCCCGTATCCACCCCCTGAACGCCATAAAAATGCGCCGAACCTTAGTTTTGCGCATTGCGCTTGTCCGGGCCCGAATCGAAAATAATTACACTTTGATGGGTAATTGCCATGATCGATGTTTCTCGCAGACTTCCCTCAAGGTTAGAATGCGCGAAATCAGGATGAGTCAATGACCGACACCCCACTCTCGCCAGCCCAATATGACGCCATCACCGATGCCGCTGCGCATTGGTGCATGCGCCTGCATGCACCTGACTGCACGGCGCAGGAGCGCCAGGCGTTCGAACAATGGCTAGACGTTCATCCACTGCATGCGTCCGAATACGAGGCCATGCTCGAGATCTGGGAAGTGGCTGGCGACCTGCCGCGTCCGGAAACGGTTGTGCCCCTGGTTCGCGCCAAACCGCAGACACCCTGGCGGGCCTTCGGCATGGCCGCCGCCGTGTGTGCGCTGGCCTTGCCGTTGGCGGCCTACAGCGGTTGGAACATGGGCTGGTTGCCTGACTCGTACGAGCATTTCGAGGCGACCGACAACGTTCGCCAGGTCACCCTCAAGGACGGCAGCAAGGTCGAACTGAACCTGGGCACCGAGCTGACGTACAGCAACTACAAGGATCAGCGTCGAGTCACCTTGAAAAAAGGCGAGGCCTTCTTCAGTGTCAGTCACGACGCCAGCCACCCTTTCGTGGTCAAGGCCGCCGAAGGCAAGGTCCGGGTCACCGGCACCCGCTTCAACGTCTGGATGTATGAAGACCAGGTGAAAGTGAACCTGGTCGAAGGCTCGGTACTGGTCAGCAGCAACGATGACCTGCCGGGTGATGGGCTACGGCTCGGCCCGGCCATGCAGGCCAGCTTTCGCCATGGCGACCTGATTCCGCGGATCAGCCAGACCTACGACGACGACAATTCCCTGGCCTGGCTCAACGGCAAGCTGGTCCTCGATGACCTGGCGCTGAGCGAAGCGCTGCCGCTGATCAATCGCTACCTGCAAACCCCGGTGCAGGTGGCCGATAATGCCACTGGCGCGATCCGCATCGGCGGCATCTACAACATCCGCGAGCTCAACACCCTGGTGGCGACCCTGCCCAAGGTGCTGCCGGTGTACCTGACCCGTAACAAGGACGGCAACCCGATCCTGAACGCCATCCCGCAGCAACCGCCGAAAAGCTGAAGGCCGCCACCCTGACGGGGTGCGGCCTTCATTGTTTGCCTCACATGCCAGCGATTCTACTGCGCGGCCACCTTCCCGGCCTTGTCATCCTGCTCGTGGATCGTCTGCGCCTGATAGTGCGGATCGGAGGTGATCTGTTGCTCAGTGAACGGCAACACACTCAACTGCTTGTGCGAAAACGCCAGCGTCTGGTCCCGGGCGTACTTCGACGCCGGGTCGCTGGACAGCGAAAACGCCAACAGGCCTTTGGCCTGCGGGCCCTTTTCATCGAAGGTCACCACCTGCAGATAGCTGGTGCCGCTGACCACTTCGCGTTTGCCATCGGTGCGGGGCACGCTTTGAATGGCGTTGTATACCCCCAGCGTGCCCGGCCCGCCATGGATCGGCGTCTGCTGGCCGCCGCTGCTGACCACCTGGATGTCACCCCAATGGCTGTTCTGGTTGAGCCCTGACGCCTTGACCTGCTCGATCGAGGCCAGCATGGCCTGGCGCAGCGCTTGCGCCACCTGCGCACGATCGACCGCCAGGCCGCGCGGGGTGTGTTGCGGGTCCAGTGGATCGAACGCCACACGCCAGACATCAGGCGCCTGCTCCAGAGCCTCCATGACATTCTGGAAGTGCACGAAGCCAAGGCCGCTGTCGAGATTGGCCTTGCGATCCCAAGCCTTGAGACTGGCACACAGCGGCGCCAGGGTTTTCCCATCGCTGCCCAGGTCCGCCGCGCAGAACTGCAGCAGGTCGGGCATCACTTGCGCTGCCTGATACACCTGGTCATCCAGCACCATGTGCTGCAAATCGGCTGCGGCGACCGGACCGGCCTTGGCCAGCGTTCCCAGGCGATCCAGGGCAAAACGCGAGCGCAGGCCCAGGGGCTGGCCGTCCTGGCTGATCAAGGGTGAGAAGCCGGTCAGCGGTTGCGCCGGATTGGCCATCCACGCCGAATCGTTGGAGTGCTGCACGAAGTCCTTGCGCAACAGTTGCGGCAACTGGTCCGCGGCAAAAATACCGGGTTGCGCGGCCCGGGGGTCGATGTCCCAGGCACAGGCGCTGTTGGAACCGTCGAGCACGATCAACTGCAGGCCGATCCGCGGATCGCTGCACTGGGCCAGCTTCGCCGCACTCACGTTCGGCACCACCGACAGGTTCATGTACAGCGTTTGCCCCTGATCGTCCGCTGCCAGCGTGTTGACCCAGGGGATGCCCTGGATCTGGTGCACCGAGGCCTGGAACTCCTTGAGGCTGCCGGCACGATTCATCGCGTACCACTGTTGCAACACCCGGTCATTGTCCAGGTTGGCGTCGCGCAGGCTGTAGGCAAACTGCCGATCCCAGTCGAGCTTGCCCGGCCACTGCACAATCGGGCCGAACTGCGAGCTGTAGACCACATGGGAAACGGCCTTGACCGAGCCATCCGCCTGCTTGACGTCGACCGTCAGGGTCTGCTTGTTCATGGGCAGCGACTTGCCGTCGAGCAGATAGCGGGTTGGATCCTTGGGGTCCAATTGCAGGCGATACAAGGTGAAGTGTTTGGACGAGTCCACGGTATGGGTCCAGGCCAGGTGCTGGTTGAAGCCGATGTTGATCAGCGGCAGGCCTGGCAACGCGGCGCCCATCACATCCAGTTTGCCGGGGATGGTCAGGTGCATTTGATAGAAGCGCATCCCGCCGACCCAGGGGAAATGCGGATTGGCCAGCAACATGCCGCGACCATTGAAGGACCGATCGCTACCCACCGCCACCGCGTTGCTGCCGCGGTCCAAGGCAAAACGCTGCATACGCAGGTCCGCCACCTGGAACGCTGTCTGTTTGCCGTCATTGCCGGCGACCGCAGCCGGCGGCGTGGCGCCCGCCAGCGCTTCGGCAAACTGCCCGACGCCACCTTCCACCAACAGGCGGCGGGTCAGCTTGACCAGGTCCTTGGCAGTGATTTCCCGCACCCAGTCGCCCTGGCACTGCGCCGGCAGCCCCTGGGCCCGACGCTCGCTCAGGGCGCGGTTGTAGCCGGCCACATAACCTTCGACCAGCCCGTGTACTTCAGGGGTTTGCGCCTGCCAGAACCCGGCCACGGCCTGCGGGGTGTTCAACCAATTGAAAAAAAGATCGCTGACCTGGTTTTCGCGCTCCTCGACCGTCAGTTGGTCGGGACCAAAAAACCGCGAACGCTGACCGTTCACCGTAAGGATCTCATTGGCCAGCAAACACAGGTTATCCTGAGCGTAGGCATAGCCGATGCCGTAACCGAGGCCCCGCTCGTCCGCGGCGCGGATATGGGGCACGCCAAAACTGGTCCGGCGGATATCGGCACTGGCCTGCTCCAGCTGACTGCGCGCATTCGCCGCAAGACTCAGCCCCAGAAACACACCCGCCAGGCTCAACCTGGTCAACTGGCTGGAAATAATCACATTCGCTCCTGATCGAAAAACGAGGGTCACAGTTCTGCGTACTGACACGCACTGCGCATCCTGTTAGGGACGAAACAAACGAGAAAAATTTAGGAGACTGGATGGCGGTCCCGGGCCGCACTGCAAAGGCGCCTGACGCAGCGATCACACAATGATGACGAAATTTCTACATTTAAGTCTTCATGATTTGTGACGCTCATACGTCTTGTTTTGTAAGAGCGCCCAATTTTTCCCGATCAGGCTCTGAAAAGGAGTTTTTGCAATGTACAACTCGCAACTGCCAACGGACGGTAGCAACGCGCCAAAGGGCAGGGTCAGTGTTTTCGACCAACCTGCCGAGCGCAACGGCAACGAGCGGATCCGCGTCCTGCTCAAGAGCTTTGGCTTGCGGACCAGCCTGATTCGCCTCAAAGTCATCGACGCCCTGCTGTCCGCCGCCGAAAACGACCGCAGCCTGGGCGTGCGCGGCGTGCACACCCACTTGCTGGAGCTGGACATTCCCCTGTCGTTTCTGAGTGTGCGCGAAGTGTTGAAACGCCTGTGCAGCGAAGGCGTGATCGTCCTCAATGCGGATAAAAGCTACAGCCTCCACCCCCGGGCCGCCGCCCTGCTGCACAACGACTGATCAAGCCAGGGCCGGAGCCACCGCTCAGGGCTTGACCTTGCGGCGCATCACGCCGTTGATGACCACCACGACCACCGCCACGCCAATGGCGATGTACTGGAACAGTTTTTCGCTGATGACGCCGGTGTTCTGCAAATAAGAAAGGCCAAACATGGTCCCCAGTACCACGAGGGAGATCAGAATCGAGTATTTCAAACGTTGCGACTGAGTCATTGGCAATTCCTGAACCTGAAAAATGTATCTGCTGTGTACCCCTTCACATGCCTGGCCGGCTGCGAACGGGGGCTCATGTTACCGCCGATGAAGATTTTTAGCTTTATCACGGCGATGGCGTCCTCGAATATTGCATCGCGCTATCGGGCCTCTTCGCTGGCAAGCCAGCTCCTACAATGATTTGCGCTGGTCGCCGCGGACCTGTAGGAGCCCGGCTTGCCGGCGAAGGCGGCCTTGAATATTGCATCGCGCTATCGGGCCTCTTCGCTGGCAAGCCAGCTCCTGCAATGATTTGCG